>CAIVBF010000147.1 GCA_903904095.1 uncultured bacterium
ATTAATTAATATTTAAATAAATTTATCTTCATTGATTAATGAAGATGAAGTAGGAGATATGAAAAAAATTTACCTTTTTTTGGTTTTATCATTTATGGTAATCGGCCTAACAGCGTGTTCAAATAGCAGTGTTTCTAACAATCAAACAGTACCAATAAGTAAGACAAACCTGACTTTGACTGAAATTACTAAACATAATTCAGCGACTGATTGCTGGATGGCAATTGATGGGCAGGTTTATGATTTGAGCCAGTATATTAAAGACGGCCTGCATCCGGCTGGAGATAGAATTGTTAATGGTTGTGGCCAGGACGCTAGCAACATGTTCCATCAAATTTCTAAACATAATAGTGGACGAGCGATAGCAATACTACCGACTTATCTTTTAGGCGCTTTACAAAATTAATTAAATAGAAAATAAAATTTCTATACTCAGATTATGAATAAAAAATTTATTATTTTACTAACTGTCTTGATTGATGTTTTAGGAATCGGGATTATTATTCCGGTTTTGCCTTTTTACGTTGAATCATTCGGTGCCTCTGCCTTTGTTGTAACTTTATTATTCGCTGTTTTTTCGTTTTTCTCTTTTTTTAGCGCCCCTCTTTTAGGCGCTTGGTCCGATAAAATTGGCCGCCGGCCGGTATTAATTATGAGTATTGCCAGCACGGCTTTGGGCTGGTTTGTTTTTGCCATGGCTACAAATATATATTGGCTTTTTATCGGAAGAATAGTTGATGGTTTAGCAGCCGGTAATTTTCCAATCGCTCAGAGCTATTTAGTTGATATTGCCAAAAATGAAAAAGAAAGGACGACTAATCTCGGCTATATCGGAGCGATTTTTGGGATCGGGCTCATTATCGGTCCGGTCATCGGCGGTTTGCTTAGCCAGATATCACTGGGCTTGCCTTTTTACTTTGTCGGCGGGCTAGCGACGATTAACATGCTTCTAGCTTTAAAGTATCTGCCGGAAACTAATAAAAATAGAAATCTAGAGAAAAAAATTGAATTTAATCCGCTTACGCCGATTATAAAATCATTAAAGAATAATAAATTAAGAGCTAGTTTTATTGCTTGGTTTTTATTTGGTCTAGCTTTGGCCGGCCAGCAATCAGTTTTATCTTTATACTTAAGCCAGAAATTTACTTTTAATTCTTTAATGATTAGTTTGTTTATGGCCGGCATGGGTTTAGTCCTTATTTTGAATCAGGCGTTTTTACTAAAAAAAGTTTGGTTGAAATATTTTTCTGATAATAAGCTAGCTATTAGCGGTACTCTAGTTTTAAGTTTGAGTTTCCTTTTAATGGGCGTGAGCTGGCTGTGGGTTCTAATTATCGGGTCTTTATTATTAAGTTTTTCTCATTCAATGCTAAGAGTTGTAATGACTAGTCAAGTAATCAAAAAGGGAGAGAGCAATGAGCAAGGCATGATTCTCGGGGTTATGTCTTCAATAATGTCGCTGAGTATGATAATCGGGCCTATTTTAGCCGGTATATTATTTTCTATAAAATTAAATCTACCTTTTTTTGCGAGTGCGGCCCTGGCTTTTTTAGCTTTCCTTATTTTATTTTTAGATATTAATCATAAACGTAATTTGGAAATAAAAGTTGATGACGAAGAACTAGAAATAGCCGAACAAAAAATTGAATTTATCAGTTAATTAAAACTCAGATTTTAAGGTTTGAGATTTTTTTATGCCAAAAATTTTTAAATTAAAATCTAATTTTAAGCCAGCCGGCGATCAGCCGGAGGCGATAAAAAAACTCTTGAAGGGAATAGAGAAGGGTTTTGATTTTCAAACTTTGCTTGGCGTTACCGGATCAGGAAAAACTTTTACGGCGGCCAATATAATTCAAGAAGTAAATAAACCGACTTTAGTTATCGCTCCGAATAAAGCTTTGGCGGCGCAGTTATATCGTGAATATAAAAATTTTTTTCCGGAAAACGCCGTTCATTATTTTGTTTCTTATTATGATTATTATCAGCCGGAAGCCTATTTACCGATTACCGATACCTATATTGATAAAGAATCAATGATTAATGATGAAATTGATAGATTGCGCCATGGGGCAACGTCTGCCTTAGCTTCGCGCCGCGATGTAATTATTGTCGCTTCCGTTTCCTGTATTTATAATTTAGGAATTCCGAACGCCTATTTGGAGGCGCGTTTAGTCTTAAGAAAAGATCAGATAATTACTAGACAAGATTTTATTAAGCAATTAGTTAAAATTCAGTTTGAACGGACAAACGGTGTTCTGAAGCGCGGTCAATTTCATGTTCGCGGCGATATTTTTGAAATTAGACCGATGTCCGAAAATGTTATTTATCGGCTTGAGCTTAAAGATCAAACAATTTCCGATTTAATGATTATTGATAATACAACTAAAAATATTCTTGATAATTTAACGGAAATGGTAATTTTTCCGCCGAAACATTTTGTTTCTACGCAGCCTCAGATTGAACAAGCGATTAAAAATATTTTAGCGGAATTGAAAGAACGCTTAACTTATTTTAAAAAGAATGGTTTTTTATTAGAAGCGGAGCGATTGGAACGACGAACGAAGTACGATATGGAAATGCTTCATAGTCTCGGATATTGTCATGGAATTGAAAATTACTCCCGCCATTTAACCGGAAAATTAGCCGGAGAAGCGCCTGACCCGTTACTTTCTTATTTTCCCTGGAAGGACGGCAAACCAGATTTCTTAACAATTATTGATGAGTCGCATATTAGTATCCCGCAAATTAGAGGAATGTATAACGGCGATCAAGCTCGTAAAAAAACTTTAACGCAATATGGTTGGCGCTTACCATCGGCTTTAGATAACCGTCCCTTAAAATTTAGTGAATTTGAAAAGAGAATTGGCCAGGTAATATTTACTAGCGCAACGCCTGGTGATTACGAAGCTAAACATTCTAAACAGGTTGTAGAACAGGTTATTCGTCCGACCGGCCTAATTGATCCGGAGATTGAAATTCGGCCGGTATTTAATAAAGAAACTAATTATAGCCAGATTAATGACGTGATTGAAGAAATTAAAAAAGTTACTAGCGCGGGTGAGCGAACAATTATTAATACTTTAACTAAAAAACAGGCAGAAGATTTAAACTCATATTTAAATAGTCAGGGACTCAAAGCAAATTATCTCCATTCTGATATTAAAACTTTTGCCAGAACAGAGATTTTAAAACAGTTTCGGGAAGGACTATTTGATACTTTAATCGGGGTTAATTTATTACGTGAAGGGCTGGACTTACCGGAAGTTACTTTCGTGGCTGTTCTGGATGCCGATCGCGAAGGGTTCTTAAGAAGCCAGACTTCTTTAATGCAAATCATGGGCCGTGCCGCTAGAAATGTTAAGGGAAAAATTATTCTCTACGCCGATAAGAAAACCGAATCTATGCGCAAAGCGATTAATGAAGTAAATCGTCGCCGGACTAAACAATTAATTTATAATAAAAAAAATAATATCACGCCAGTTAATATCTATAAAAAAATTGAAGAATTTTTAGATATCGCGCAAGATTAATAAAAACATTATGTCAAAAAATTTACAAATCGGTTTTATCGGCCAAGGTTTCATCGGATATAACTATGCTAATGATTTTGAGAATCGCGGTTACTCCGTTACTCGCTACGCCAAAGAAGAACCATATAATAATAACCAGGAAAAAATAAAAGAATGCGACATTGTCTTTATTGCCGTTCCGACTCCGACTACCGCCACTGGCTTTAACTATGATATTTTAAGCGAGGTAATCGCTAATTGCGGGGAAAATAAATCGGTGGTTATAAAATCAACAATAATGCCAGGGACTTGTGCTATGTTGCAGAAAAAATATCCGAATAAATTTATTTTTCATTCACCGGAATTTTTAACCGAGAAAAATGCTGCTTATGACGCCGCTCATCCGACCAGAAACATTATTGGTTATTCAATTGAGAGCGAAGAATTTCATCGTCGCGCCGAAGAAATTCTAGCCACTTTGCCGGCCGCACCTTTAAGCATGATTTGTACCGATAAAGAAGCGGAAACAATTAAATATGCTAGTAATTGCTTCCTATATTTAAAAGTAGTTTATGCTAATATTCTATTTGATTTAGCCGCTAAAGAGGGAAGTGATTATGAAAAGATTAAAACTGGGATGGCTACCGATCCGCGAATCGGCGCCAGTCACTTAGATATTAATGATGCTAATGGACGCGGGGCCGGCGGAAATTGTTTTATTAAAGATTTCGCCGCTTTTAGAGAGTATACCGAAAAGATTAATGGTAATTCGCTTGATTTAGAATTTTTAAAAAAAGCGGAAGAAAAAAATATTGAACTTTTAGTAAACAGCGGTAAAAGTTTAAATTTGTTGGAAGGTGTTTATGGAAAAGAAATAATTGATAAATTCAAAAAATAATATGAACAAGTTTGAAGATGATTTAACGTCTCCTCGGCCAACACCCGAGAATATAGATAAGGATAACTCGGTAAATTTAATTGAAAAACCAGGAAAAAATGAAGAGTTAGGATTTGATGAGCCCGAAAAATCAAAAACCGAAACGATTTTAAAAAAAATTCGCGATAATGCCAGTGCCCTTGCCTTAGGGTTATCATCAATATCGTTAGTTTCTTTAAACATGTTGAGTTATTTCGGCAATAAAGAATCCAAAAGCAAATCCGTTCAAGAAAAAATAAACGTTGGGAAACCTGAGTTTTCTAAATTTTTTAATGATGACTTAATTTCGGAGGTAGCGATATCCAAAAATGATGATTTTTATTTACAGAATAAATATTTTTATGAGTACTTATTGCATGGTCAAGGTGGCGGCGATTCCAGTTTGCTAAATCAAGCGGAACTGACAAAATGCAACAATCAATTAGAAGATTACGAGAAAAAAATCAATTTAGAAAAACAAAAATTAAGTGAAAATGATAAAAAAATAGCCGAAGAAAAGATAACCGATCTAGTATTATTAACAGAACAAGCTAAATCAGATGTCATAAATCATATCGGTAGTGCTGAATATTTAAAAAAACTAGCCGAAGAAATGAATATTTCCGAGCGCGAAGCCAAGGAGCAGCAACAGATTAAACTAAAAAATCTACAGAATATTTCATATGATTTTAAAAATAGCGGATTAATATTCCAATTAACTAGAAGGACGTCATCGGAAGGAGCTATCGCGATGTATATGTCTCAAAATAAGGAGATTTTGTTGCCCTATAATATCGATTTAAAAAATGAAAAAGAAAAAAGAGATTTTTATGCCATTATACAACATGAAATGTTTCACGTATCAACTCATTCCGACGAAACAATGTCCTCTAAAGCCAATAATCTCTTAACTGAATCTTTTCAGTCATCCTATGTTGAAAAAGGTGATAATTATTTTACTCCATCTGAGCTTATTGTTAGAAAACAAGTTTTAGACTTAGAAATGGAAAAATTGGGAATAAAAAAATATGGCGAAGAGTTTACGAATAAACATTACCAAGAGCTTTTAGACTTAGCCGTCAAAGATAAGTTGTCATCTAATGCTATGGAATTTATTTTTTTTATTAAATCAAATAATTTTTTAAAGATAATGAACGAATTAGCGGAAAATAAAGATAAAAATAATAATTACTATTATTCTGGTTGGAATTATAATAAACCAGAACAGAAGGCTTAAAAAATAGAATTACTTCATCAAAATATATGTCCGAAAAACTGATTATCAAGGGGGCAAAAATGCATAACCTCAAAAATATATCCTTAGAGATACCGCATAATAAATTGACGGTTATTACTGGTGTGTCCGGGTCAGGGAAATCTTCCTTGGCTTTTGATACGATTTTTGCCGAAGGCCAGCGCCAGTATGTTGAATCATTATCGCCTTACATGCGCCAGTTTCTGGGCCAGAAAAAACCGGCCGACGTTGATGAAATAATTGGACTGGCTCCTTCAATATCAATAGATCAAAAAGCTTTATCACATAATCCGCGCTCAACTGTTGGAACTCTAACCGATATTTATGATTATCTAAGAATTCTATATGCCCGCGTCGGTGAAGTCTTCTGCCCGCTCTGCGGCCATAAGATTGAAAAGCTAAGCGTTGAGGAAATGGTTGATATCATCATTTCGCGCGGTCAGGAATTCGGTGATGAATACGTAACAATTTTATCGCCCATTGTCGCTGATCGCAAGGGCGAATATTATCAGGTTTTATATAATTACTTAAGCCTCGGTTATAACGAAGCTAGAATTGACGGCAAGCTCCATTCACTGCGTGAGCAAGTTAAATTAGCGCCTAAACAGAAACATAATATTGATTTAGTAATTGATAAAATTTTATTAAGTGATCAGACGAGACTATTTGAAGCGGTTGAAAACTCTTTAGAATATAGTAAGGGCTTAGTTATTGCGCAATATAAAAAACAAGAATTTTTATTATCGGCGAGTTGGACTTGTCCGAATGATAATTTTTCTTTTCCGGAAGTTGAGCCGCGCCTATTTTCTTTTAACTCGCCGCATGGTGCCTGCCCAGAATGTTCCGGTTTAGGAAAAATCGGTTTTTTTAACGCTAAAAAATGTTTAAAGTGTGACGGAGAAAGATTAAGACCGGAAGCCCTTAGTGTAAAAATTGCCAAAAAAAATATCGCGGCTGTTTCTAAATTGTCTATTAAGGAAGCGCTAGATTTTTTTAATGCTTATTATGAGAAAATGACGAAGAGGGAAAGGACTATTGCCGAGAATGTCGTCATCCAAATTATTAGCCGCTTAGAATTTCTTTTAAAGGTTGGCTTAAATTATTTAAGTTTAGAAAGGGAAGCGGAAAGTTTATCGGGAGGAGAGGCACAAAGAATAAGACTGTCTTCTCAAATCAGTTCTCATTTATCAAGAACGCTATATGTTCTTGATGAACCGACAATTGGCCTGCACGAGCGAGATACGGCCCGTTTAATTGATACCCTGAAGGCATTACGCGATAAAAATAATACGGTTATTATTGTTGAGCATGATGAAAGAACTATTCAAGAATCTGATTATTTAGTTGACCTTGGCCCTCTGGCCGGTGTTCACGGCGGAGAAATTGTCGCCATCGGCAATACAAAAGATTTATTAGATCAAACTAAAAACAAAGCGCAGGCGAAAAAATCTTTAACCCTGCAGTATTTAAATGGTGAGAGAGAAATTTCTATTCCTAATCGTCGTCGCGAACAAAGTCATGGCGAATTAAAAATTAGAGGCGCTAATGCTAATAATCTAAAAAATATTAATTTAAATATTCCGCTTGGCCGTTTAGTTGGGATTAGCGGTGTTTCCGGATCGGGAAAATCTTCTTTACTATACAAAGTCTTATATAAAAATTTAACAAAAATTAAGAATCATCGCGGTAATGTTAAACTAGAGAATGTTAAAGAAATAAAAGGAGCGGAATATATTAATAAAATAGTCGTGATTGACCAATCGCCGATTGGCCGGACTCCGCGTTCTAACCCGGCTACTTATACCGGAATTTTTACGCCGATTCGCGATTTTTTTGCCTCTTTACCGGAGTCCAGAGAAAGAGCTTATAGTATTGGCCGTTTCTCTTTTAATCGCCCAGGCGGGCGCTGTGAGGCCTGTCAGGGAGCGGGATTTAACATGATTGAGATGCATTTCTTGCCGGCTGTTCTAGTTGAATGTGAGGTTTGCCACGGACAGCGTTTTAATCGCGAAACCCTACAAGTTAAGTATAATCATAAAAATATCGCTGAAGTCCTTAATATGACTATTGATGAGGCAATTATTTATTTCGGCGATAATTATTTTATTACCGATAAGCTTAAAGTCCTCCAATCAGTCGGACTTGGTTATTTGAAAATTGGCCAGAGCGCAACTACTTTATCAGGCGGTGAAGCGCAAAGAATTAAAATCGCTAAAGAATTGACGCATACTTTAGGAAAGAGAACTTTATATTTATTAGATGAGCCAACAACCGGTTTGCATTATTATGATATTGATATATTACTAGGGGTTTTAAATAAATTAGTGGAAAAGGGAAATTCTGTTTTAGTAATTGAGCATAATATGCACATGCTTAAATCAATGGATTATTTAATTGATTTAGGACCGGATGGCGGAAATGAAGGCGGACGCTTGGTTGCCGCTGGCCAGCCAGAAGATGTGGCGCGTAATGAAGATAGTATTACGGGGCATTATTTAAAAGAATATTTGAAATAGAGAACTGATATTTAAAAATTGTTTATATCGCTAAAAAGAAAAAAACCATGGCTGACTGATTTTCTCCTTGAAGACGATTGGTAATCCGAAGATCGTGTGTCCTCAATGAAAATTAGTGGCCATGGCTTTAGTCCGCAGTGCTGATTGTTGGCGATAGAGGTTACGGAGTCGTGAATTATTAAGATAAATTCAGCGGTTTTTCTCAGATGTGCTCTAACTCGTTTGCGTTGCGGTACAATTTAATCAACCCCAAATTAGAGGCTTCCCAACTTTGTTGGGCGCATAATAAGGAGCAAAAAAACTATAGAAGAACAAAAACAAATAAAAAATTTTAAAAAACCAGTTATTTGATATCCAAATACTATCACTCCTATTTCTTTTGTCAACATAACTGCTAGTATATTTATGCACAGGGTCAAGTTAATAAAATATGCCTAAGAAAAGCCAAGAAAATAGCCTAAAGCTTAAAGATAAATTAAAAAATATTCCGAAAAAACCGGGTGTTTATTTTTGGATTGGAAAACATGAAGAGATATTGTATGTTGGCCGGGCGACCAGTCTAAAAAATCGTTTAAGCCAATATTTTTTAAAAAATATTGAAACGCGAATTGCTGAGATGGTCAGTTTAGCGGTTAATATAAAGTATGAAGTTTGTGATAGTTTGCTAGAAGCAATTATTTTAGAAGCAAAATACATAAAAAAATATTGGCCGAAATATAATATTAAGGATCGCGATGACCGGTCTTTTATTTATATTGTTATTCCAAAGACTAAATTTCCTAAACCTTTAATTGTCCGCGGTAAAGATTTAAAGAAATTCCCGGCTTCTAGCGCGAAAATTTTTGGGCCCTATCAATCTTTCCAACTAGTTCAAAATGCGTTAAGATTAATACGTCATTTATTCCCGTATAGCACTTGTTCTATAAATAGCGGCAAAGCTTGCTTTGATTATCAAATCGGCTTATGCCCTGGTGCCTGTATCGGCAAAATAAGCGCCCAGGAGTATTTAAAAAATATTAAGAATATTATCCTCTTACTAAGTGGCGATAAGAAAAAATTAATTAAAAAATTAATTAAGGAAAATCCGGAGAAAGCGAAATCCTTGAAACACTTGCAAGATGTTTCTCTCTTAAATAAGGAGGATAATCTAGGAGAGCAGAAAGTTAGCCGGATTGAAGGCTATGATATTTCGCATCATGCCGGCAAAGAAGCTTATGGCTCAATGGTTGTTTTTGAAAATGGCGAGGCTAATAGAAATGAATATCGCCTGTTTAAAATAAAAGAAGCACCTCAGGGAGATGATGAGAGAGCTTTAGCGGAAGTTTTAATTCGGAGGTTTAAGCATAAGGAATGGCCGGCGCCCGAGCTAATTATGATTGACGGCGGCAGTCCGCAAATTAGTTTTATTGATAAAGTATTTCAAAAGAATAATATTAATGTTCCAATAGTCGGTATTTCTAAATTTGGCGGTGATAAGTTGGTTTATAGCACTAAATCAAATAAAAGTATTAGAGCTTTAACCGAAAATATAAAACCGACTTTATTGAAACTAAGG
>CAIVBF010000148.1 GCA_903904095.1 uncultured bacterium
CGAACGCTTTTAACAATTTTAGGAATTACGATCGGTGTTGCTGGAGTTATTATTATTATTTCTTTAGGAGCCGGTGCCCAAAGTCTTATTCTTGGTCAAGTTACTAAGTTAGGCAGCAATTTACTTTATATCCAGCCAGGCAAGGTCGCTGATAGCGGAGCGCCAATACCCGGTTTAGTGATAACGAGCCTGGTTAGTAGTGATGTTCAAGCCTTGCGTGACAAAGGGAGGATTCCCTATACTACCGCTGTAAACGCATCCGTTTCTGGAACAGCGACTATAACTTGGAGCAATAAATCGGTTGATGCCACCTTTTCCGGCACCGATAGCGAATATCCGAAAGTAGCAAATTTTACGATGCAATCCGGACAGTTTTTTAGTGCCGCCGAAGATACGGGGGCGGCTAACGTCATTGTTCTTGGTTCGGAAATTGCCAGACAGTTATTTAGCGATTCAGGCGTTAATCCTCTCGGGCAAGTTGTAAAAGTAAAAAGCTCCTTACAGAGTAATGCCGGCGGCGTTCCCTTAAGAGTAGTCGGAGTGATTGCGCCGCGGGGCAGTTCTTTCTTTCAGAATCAAGACGAGCTCGTTTTTATGCCGCTAGTTATCGGTCAGGAACAAATACTCGGTATCCATTATTTAAAGTCAATTTATATTAAGGTTGATGACGCCTCTAATGTTAATTCTACGATTGCCGCTATTACCACAGCCTTAAAGCAACAGCATCATATTTTAGATGACGTAAACATTGATTTTACAATTCGCAATCAGGCGGATGCCGTTAAAATCCTCTCAACCATTACTGATGCCCTTAGTTTATTTTTAGTAGCCATGGCGGCTATTTCTCTGGTTGTTGGCGGCATTGGTATTTTAAATATTATGGTTGCAACTGTTGCGGAAAGAACAAGAGAAATCGGTTTAAGAAAAGCGGTTGGAGCGACCAAAAAAGCAATCCGTAATCAGTTCTTGTTGGAGGCCGTCCTATTAACCAGTTTAGGCGGACTGTTGGGAATTATTATTGGTATTTTATCTTCATATTTAATTTCCTTGCTCATGAAAAATTTAGGTTATGATTGGGCTTTCGTTGTTTCCGGAACTTCAATTATTCTGTCTGTCGGCGTTTCTGTTTTAACCGGTATAGTTTTTGGTTTATTTCCGGCGATTAAAGCGGCAAAATTAGATCCGATTGACGCTTTACGATACGAATAATATGTATAATGCTTTAAAACAATCTATCCAGGCATTAATGGCGAATAAAGCGCGGACTCTTTTAACGACTTTAGGAATTATGATTGGGATTGCCACGGTAATCTTGGTTTTATCGGCTGGCGAGGGTTTTCGTTCTTTGATTAATAATCAAGTCGCTAGTTTTGGAACTAATACTCTATATATTCAAACCCAGGTCCCATCAACCAGTAAAAATAAATCACCTCGCGATGAAGCAGGCTCAGGTATTGTTATCACAACTTTAAATCAAAGAGATCTAGATAATGTTAAAAGATTACCGAATGTTGTTGATGATTACGGTATGGTAATGGGTCAAGCCGCCGCCAGTTATCGCAGTAATAGTAAAACAGCTGTTTATATTGGTGCGTCGGCCGCCAGATTTAAAATTGATCAAAGCACTCTAAAATCAGGGCGATTCTATACCGCCGCCGAGGATGACAGCGGGGCACAGGTTGTTATTTTGGGTAATAAAATTGCTACTGATTTATTTAAACAGGATGATCCAGTTGGAAAATTATTAAGAATTGGCTCTTTGAATTTTTCCGTTATTGGAGTTTATAATTCCTCAAGTGGTCTCGGCGGCGGCAATGACGATATGGTATTTATTCCTCTAAATACGGCACAGAAAAAAATGTTAGGAATAAATTATTTAGTTGAAGCGGTGGTGCAAATTCAAGACTTAAATTTAAGTGATGTTACCGCGCAAGATATTAGCACAACTATTCGCCATAATCATAATATTACTGATGCTGCTAAAGATGATTTTAAAGTAACTACCCAATCGCAGATTTTAGATATTTTTAATACTATTTTTAATAGTGTTACTATTTTATTAATTGCGATTGCGGCTATCTCGCTTATTGTCGGCGGGGTTGGGATTATGAATATTATGTATGTTGTCGTTACTGAAAGAACGGCTGAAATCGGTTTAAGAAAGGCGTTAGGGGCAAAGAATTATAATATTCTACAAGAGTTTTTAATTGAATCAATCTTAGTAACTTTGCTCGGCGGAGCAATTGGAATTTCGTTCGGTGCTTTTTTAAGCTGGGTTTTAACCGCGGTGGCAGTTAGCAGCGGGCTAGCTTGGACTTTTTCCTTGCCCCTATATGCGGTCGGAATTGGCTTTGGCGTTTCGGCTATAATTGGAATCAGCTTTGGCGTTCTACCGGCTGTTAGTGCTTCTAAATTAGATCCGATTGAGGCTTTAAGACATGAATAAATTATTATTTTAAATATATGGTAAATAAAAGACAGGAACTGTTAAAAGATTTAATTGAAAAATTATCTAGGGCGATTCACGCTATTCATTCGGAACAGTGTTTTTCTTTCGGCAATAATACCCTAAGGAAGCAGGAGATAATGATTTTATTTTTTATTTATGAAAATAAAGGCGTTTCTTCCGTGAAGGACCTTGCTAATTTTTTACACGTTACTTCCGGGGCAATTACGCAGTTTACTGACGGACTAGTTGAGAAAAAAATAGTTCAAAGAGAAGAGAACTCGGAAGATAGACGCAGTATAAATATAAAATTGACGGCCGGTTCCGAAAAAATGATTGTTGATTTTCGGAAAAAATATATTGAATCAGCCAGTAAATCTTTTGATTTTTTTAGCGACAGCGAACTGGAAAAATTTATTAAACTGATTGAGAAAATTAAAACGAATAATTGCTAAGGTAGACTTTCAGCC
>CAIVBF010000149.1 GCA_903904095.1 uncultured bacterium
CCCCGTCAGAATAGGTTCCCGGAGTATCAGTTAGAAAATAAACGTAATCGCCGACTAAACGAGCAGTATTGTAAGTACCTTCAAATTCTAAATCACGAACTAACTTAGGATTAAGAGAATCACTGACGTCGTATACCTTCAAGAATGTATAAGAATTTTGTCTATGAAATTTTTTTGCCAGTGGATTAGAATTAATTTCTTCATCTACCCCATAAACAGCCACGCTATTGCCATCAACTAGAATATTTTGCGGTCTAGATTTGAAAGAAATCCGACTGACTATTTTAGCTTCACTTGCCGGGCGAGATTTAATAATTAATAATTCATTACGAACCAATGAGTAAGTATAATCCGCGCTAACCTTAATAATATCCGGGACGGAAGCGCCATAAGAGTCTGCTCGATAACTAGCTAGTGGCGAATTAGAGGTTAAATTAGCCGTCTGATTACTGCTGAAATTATTTAAATTATTATGAGTTTGTAAAAAAACTTTTAATTCATCATCATTTAGAAATTTTTTAAGTTGTTTAGTAAAAACAGTTGTTGAACTATTAGCAGACTGCCCATTAACTGATTGGTCTTGATTTACATCTACCGCCTTCTTTTTCCAGGGCAAAGTACAGCCGCTAAGAAAAACTGAGCTTATTATCAGTAATACTGACAATTTTAAAATTTTTTTTGACATAAACAAAAAAACTTAGCAAGAATTAGCTATTTAATTATTTCTTAATTATAGCATTTTTAGAATGTCGGGACAAATTAAAATATTATAAAATTTATTTGAAATCTTAAAGAAATCAATTAATTAAAATACTTGTTCCAACCCCCACTCTTTCATATATATATTGCGCTGCTCCTATGCCAAGCCTGACACATCCGTGAGAGACTGGTTTGCCAAGATGGTTTTCTCCTTCGCGATATCCATTAGGCCAAACGGGAAGTTCGTGAATACCGTAGCTACCAGTACTAAACCCAAGCCAGTATGGCATCCACAACTTATAAGCACTTGACCAGGCCTTTTTGCTCTTATTTATTACTTTAAAACTTCCGGTTGGCGTTTTCATGCTCGCTTTACCGCTAGAAATTAGGAATTCTTTTAAAACCTGGCCGGAAACTAAATATTTTAATTTTTGCGTTTTTAAATTAATAATAATTTGCTGAGATAATTTTTTTGTTGAACTTGATAAAGGATTATAGCCCCAATAGACCTCTTCTCCATCTTTATAGCCATCAGAATCACTGTCAGGATTAAGAGGGTCAGTTTTAAATTTTAGTTCTAGAGAATCATTTAGACCGTCCTTATCAGCGTCATTTTTATCAAGCTTAACAGCCTTACTATTGTATGGCGAATAATTATTTTTAATCTCCTTTTGATCGCTGTAACCGTCTCCGTCAGTATCAATTTCGTCCGAACTAGTCGCCCCTAAATTCTGATCGGTAACAGAATAAACAATATACTGGTTTTTGCTTTTTGTTGCAGCATCGGTAATAATCTCCGCTCTAGTAATTTTAGCAAATACAAAAGATGAAAAAATACAAACCAAGAATAACAAGGAATTAATTCTTCTATTCATAAAATAATTGCTCAAAAAATATTTAAGCATAATTTTATTTTGTCTTTGAATATTCGCAACCGCAAAATTTCTGGCGATAGATTCCTAATTCCCTGGCAAGAGATTGTGATTTCTGATAAGCATTATCGCCCTGAAAATCTTCCTCTAAAAATTTAACTTTATATTGCGAGGCTAATGATTTACTAATACTCTTTATCGTTGAAGAGTCTTTATAAGGACTAACTAACAATGAGGTACTAAAAAAATCAAATTTTTCCGCAGATGCTAGCTTAACTGTTTGTAAAATTCTGTCTAAATAACAAATTTGGCAACGAGGACCACGTTCTAAATCGCCTTCTCTTCCCTTAACTTTTTCCAACCATTCCTGATGATTATAAGGCTCAACCACTAATTTAAAATTAAATTTATTGGCCATTTCCTGAACTACCAATAATCTTTTGTTATATTCCTCCTCATCACATAAGTTAGAATTATAGAAATACCAAGTTAGATCATAAAATGGCGCTAAACGATTTATACTTAAATAAGTGGCGCAAGGAGCACAGCAAACATGCAGCAGCAAACGAGGCTTCACTAGTCCTCCTGAAGTATTTGTATGGGCCAGACCTGCTCTTTCTTTTTTATTTTTATCTAAATACCAAAAAGCAATCACAATTAGAAGCATTATAAATAATAAGAGCAATAAAGCCAAAAATTTTCCCTTACTTTGCAAAAATAAACCACTAAGACCAAATATTAAAGAAAAAGAATAAAAAACAAGAACTGTTTTTTTCTGACCGAGCCCAAGATCCAATAGGCGATGATGCAGGTGCTTGCGATCAGCAAAACGAAAAGGATTTTGACCTTTCAAAAGACGGCGCAATATTGTCCAGGCGACATCTAAAACAGGGATTCCCATGACTAAAAGTGCAATCGCAATTTTTCCCCCAGAAATAATAGCTAAAACTCCTAGAATATAGCCAAGCAATAATGAGCCTCCTTCGCCTAAGAAAATTTTAGCCGGATTCCAATTAAAAATTAGGAAGC
>CAIVBF010000150.1 GCA_903904095.1 uncultured bacterium
AATACGAGATTAAACCATTGTTCTTGTTGGTGAGAGATAAGGCTAGTACTAAATTTCATATTAAAAATGATGACTATTTCGGCACAATCGCTACTATTCTTAATTTATTAAAACAAGAAATTAAAAAAAACGCTGGTCAAGACAGCGCTATTTTTAAGAAAACTTTAAACAATCTAGAAAAAGATTTATTATTTCTGCAAAAAAATTATCAAATTAAACCCAAAATGAAAAACAAGAATAAAACACCGGATGGTAAACTGATTAGCCAATGATCAACCATCATCAAAACAATCAAAGCGATTATAATTGCCCAAGAAAAATTTTCACGGCGATCTTTTAAAATCAAGCAGATCAAAAATCCTAGAAAAAATATTAAAGAAAAAATACCGCTTTCGGAAAATATTAATAAGAAGCAATTATGGACCGGCTGGTTAACCCAGGCCGGTTTTTTATTTTCATCGCGCCGATCAAGTTCGCTGGTGTAATTACCAATACCGACTCCTAGAAGAGGCTGGCTCTTAATTAAAGCGGCTGATTGTTCAAAATATATTTGACGCTCATTAAGAGATATTTGCTCTAGACGAGTATTAGCACTAACTCTAACCCCGACCAAATCCTGATACGGCCTAACAATTATAGAGAGAAAGATAACTGAGAAAAAGACTAAGGCCAAAAAACGTCCAATCATCCAGCGATCCTTTCCTTTAATAAAAGAGATTAAAAGAAAGATTAGCCCGGCGGCATAAGCCAGCCAAGCGGAACGGGAAAAAGTAAAAAATAAAGCAAATAAAGAAAAGAAATAAAAAATAAAGAGAAAAATAGATTCAAAGATTTCTTTGTTAGAATTTAAAACTTTCTTTTTAGCTAAGAAATAAACAGCCAGTATTAAAGAAATAGCCAAGACGCCACCAAATATATTAGGGTGATCAAAACCGCCATAAGCTCTTAAAAATCTACCCGAAGCCGCTTCAACAACCGCTACACCGGGGTCCTCAGGGTTATGTGCAGCTAAACCTAAATATTTAAAAGCAAAAGAACTTTGAGTTAAAAATTGATATATCCCCAGGACAGATTGAAAAAAAATGCTGCTTAGAAAAACATAAATAATAACCGTTTTATTTAGGTATGATTCAATATAGCCTTTAAACAAAGTTCCTTCGCGCAATAGATAAAACAAGCCAATTACCTCTAAAAATATTAAGTAGTGATAGAAAGCCAGAGTCTGATCAACGGCTACAAAGAAAGAAGCGAAAACAAACAATTCTAAACCGGCTAAAAAATACCAAACGCCAGGAGCAGACTCGCTAGAGTCTTTTGACCTGAATTTATAAATAAAGAATATCACTAAAATTATTAACAAAACTAACTGACTGGCATAAAGACTAATTTCCGTAAAATTAGTTTCAGCCGGCCGTAAAATTAGTTTCGTTTGCCAGGGCAACAAAAAAACAAATAAATAAAGCAAGTACTGGAATGAGTTTTTAAGAAATCTTGTTAAGCGCATAATTAAATTTTTCTAAAATCTCAGCGTTACGATCCCGCCAATATAATTTTAAAATTTTATCATTAATAAATTTACCATTAGAACTGGCCAAAACCTGCTTCAAGGGCAAGGGCATTATTTTTAATTGCCATTTTTTAGCAATTAATTCACAACAATCAAAGAATATATTTAATCTTGTATTTATATTCTTACTAAGAGACAAGCGACCGCCAAATAAATTATTGCTAGTCAAAAAATTCTCATAATTTTCCTCTTTATTATACAATAGAACCATTGTTTTTAGCCAATAATCAAAATAAGGATCATTTGGTTTTATTTTTAGTTCATCTAAATTTAGACTGTCGTTAGTAATATAAAAACTTAAACAAATTTTATCCTTTTTTACTTTTTGAGTTGGCCGCTTATTTAAAATTTTAGCCAAACCGGCACAAAATAAACGAGTAAGCCAAAGACGCTTGTGCTCGCTGATAATAAATAAATCAATATCTCCTTCGTCTCGCATATTATGAGCGCCAATAACATTTGCCAGGGTTATAACTTTGATATAAGGCAAAAAACTAAAGATTTTGGCATACCGACTAGCAATTTTTAATTTACGAACCGAATAATTATAGCGGCTTTGTCTAAGTTCAGCTAACTTTTCTCTTCCGGCTAAGAAATAAAAACCATATTTATTACTTAATATGGGTTTCAAAGAATCTAAGGCAGTATCAATATCAAGCAGCGAAAACTTTTGCTCAAGATGATTAAAAATTTCAAGAGCGGTCAAGGGATAGTCAAATAAATCAAAAAAAACGATTACTTTCTTAATCTCTAAAACTAAATATTGATTGTAATTAGATTTGATATTACTCATTTGAGAATTAAATAGTATAAATTATATTTTGCTCACTCACATTTTTTTCCGTTGTAAATCTTATTTGCCTCCTGCTATTTATTTTCCACCTCCCGCCTCCGGCATACGACGGAAAATAAATAACCCGGCAAATGATTTACTAACAGAAAAAAAATTCGTTCGCTAAAATATAATTTACCCTATTTAATTATTCTAACTTAGGCCTTTCTATCGTTAAAACTTCAATATTACTTTCTTTATCAGTTATTTTAGTAACGTCTTTATCAATCTTTTTGAACTCAGAGTAGGCATTATTATAATGATTAACGGTTGTCGCCATTGAAGTTCCTAATTTTTTCATAAACTCATCATAACTACCCATGTGCCGCTGCAACTTTTCAATATTAGCTCTTATTTCTTTAGCCTTCTCCTCTATTTGCATCGCCTTTAGGCCCTGCAAAACTGTCTGGAGATAAGCTAAAAAAGAAGTTGGCGAGACAATAATAACCTTCTTATCGCGAAAAGCGTATTCAATCAAATCACGGGTATTAACCTTGACCGCGCCGACCGAATTAACTAGCAGGTCATAGTAAATCGCCTCGGAAGGGATAAACATAAAAGCAAACTCCATTGTCTTCTCCGACGGTTTAACGTATTTAGCGGTTTCATCAATTCTATTTTTTAAATCCTGTTTGAATTGCGCCTCTAACTTCTTTCGCGTTTCTGCATCAGTCGCATTAATCAGTCTTTCATAATTCTCTAAAGAAAATTTAGCGTCAATCGGAATAATTTTATCTTTAACAAAAACTACCGCATCAACAATCGTCCCGTCTTTGAAGGGGTACTGCATCTGATAAGACTTCGGCGGTAAAACATTTTTTAAAGTTTCTTCTAAAAAATACTCCCCTAAAACACCGCGCTGTTTAGGATTTTTCAAAATATCTTGAAGATTCTGAAGCTGGGCGGAAAAATTTACAACCTGTTTATTGGTTTCATCCAACTTAGTTAGTTTTTCAGTTACATCGGCAATTAATTTAGCGGACTGAGAAGTAATATTTTGAACAATTTTAGCATTCTGTCCGAATTGCTCCTGATTAGTCCGATGAGTTTCTGATAGCTTCCGGTCAAGCTCCTGTCTCAATTCGCTATTCTGTTGAGAGAGTTGAGTAAGTTTTTCCGATTGCTGAATTAATCGTTCGGTAACAGCGTCAATTTTTTGATTTTCGCCACCGTCTTTCTTGCGCAACAGCAAAGAAATCACCAGCGCCAGACCGACAATCAAAATAAATAATAGAAAATAGATGATAAAAGTATTCATATGCTTAAATTATATCTTATTTTTTTTCTTTTTTACAGAGTTACAAAAACCCCGTTAAAACGGGGTTTTTAATATAAATTTAATTTAATCAGCAGGCTACCTATTTTTTCAATATATCCCTTATTTCCGTTAATAGTTTAGCTTCTTCGCTGAGCTTCTCTTCAGTAATAACCGGCTCCTCAGTTCTGCCTTCAAGGCCCTCTTCGTTAGGTTTTTTAATCACCTTGGCAAGATTATTCTTTAAACGAATAATAAATTTAACCATTAAAAATACCGCGAAAGCAATAATTAGAAAATCAAAGATGTTCTGTATAAAAGTACCAATGTTAATAGCCACGGCCGGTTTAGCGGCTAAAGCTCCGGAGGCAAGCTGCGCCTTCTTCAAAACAATCTTAATATCATTAAAATTCACTCCGCCTAAAAGCAGACTAATCGGCGGCATAATTATATCGCTTACGAAAGAAGAAACTATTTTGCCAAAGGCTGCCCCGATAACAACTGCAACTGATAAATCAACGACATTGCCCTTAACGGCGAATTCTTTAAACTCTTGCAAAAGTCGGTTATATTTTTCCATAAATATAAACTTATTTTTTAAGCCCAAGTTACGCCGGCAACTTTATCTTCCGGATCTTTGAAGCGCATAATACGAATACCTTGGGTATCACGGCCTAAAATGTTAACTGACTTAAACGGTGTTCTGATGACCTGACCCTGTTCAGAAATAATAATTAAGTCACGATCATCCATGTTATCAGCATTAACTAAGAAGGCATTAGTAATATCGCCGGTCTTATCAGTTACTTTCGCTGTTTTAATGCCGCTTCCTCCCCGACCCTGAACTTTAAAAGCACTAAGATCAGTCCGTTTTCCAAAACCATGAGACATGATCGTTAAAATCTGATAATTTCTTTTCTTTTCTTTATCGGTTTTAGCAATTCCCATGCCAATAACTAAATCTTTAGGATGCAGTCTAATGCCGTGGACACCGCTAGCACCGCGGCCCATATCGCGAACATCAGTTTCTTTGAATCTAATCGCTTGTCCTTTAGCACTTACTAATTGAATGTGGTCGTTGCCCGAAGTTGGTTTAACCCAAATCAATTTATCATCATCCTTAATTTTAATAGCAATTAAACCGCTGCGGCGGACATTAGAAAAAGCATTTAATTCCACTTTCTTTACTAGACCTTTGGCGGTGGCAAAGAATAAATACTTGCTAAAGACAGCTTTATCAAGCGGTAAAATAGAAGAAATTTGCTCGCCGCCGATAAGTTGCAGGAAGTTAACAATCGGCGTTCCTTTAGCGATACGAGAGGCTTGCGGAATTTCATAAACTTTTAATTGAAATACCCGGCCTTTGGTTGTAAAGAATAAAACATCGTTATGAGTTAAGCTTGTAAACATTAAATCAACCGTGTCTTCTTCTTTAGTAGTAAGACCCATGACTCCTTTGCCGCCGCGCGCCTGAACCTTAAAAGTATCCGGTTCTAGACGTTTAATATAGCCATCGCGAGTCATCATAACAACTGTCTCCTCGTTAGGAACCAAATCTTCCATGCTAAATTCAGCAACACCATGAGGAACTACCGTCGTCTTTCTTTCGTCGCCATATTTTTCAACCAACGCTTTAAGTTCATCAGATACAATGCCGCGAATTCTAGCAACCGATTTCAAAATTGCTTCTAATTCTTTAATAAGTTTTAACTTCTCTTTAAGTTCGGTTTCAACTTTTAATTGTTCCAGGTTAGCTAAACTCTGCAAACGCATTTCTAAAATAGCGACGGTCTGTCTATCCGATAATTTAAATTTCTTAATTAAATTAAGCTTAGCGACATCCTTATCCTTAGAAGCTTTAATAGTTTTAATGACCTCGTCAATATGATTTAAGGCAATCATTAAACCCTCAAGAATATGCGCCCTATCCTTAGCTTTCTGTAATTCAAACTGCGTTCTTCGTCTAACAACTTCTTCGCGATGTTTGATATACTCTTCTAAAATCATTTTAAGAGTTAGAACTTTAGGCTGAATTTTATCAACTAAAGCCAACATGTTAAAATGGAAAGTTGTCTGTAAGCTTGTATGCTTATACAAAGAATTTAAAATCTTTTTCGGGTATGAATCTTTTTTTAGTTCAATCACAATTCTAACACCGTCTTTATCGGATTCATCACGAAGGGCCTTAATTCCTTCAATTTTTTTGTCCTTAACTAAATCGGCAATCTTTTCAACTAAGTCAGCCTTATTAACCTGGTAAGGAATTTCGGAAACAATAATTTGAAAAGTTCCACCTTTTTGTTCTTCAATTTCCGCACGACCGCGAATTACAACGCCGCCGCGACCGGTCGCATAAGCCGCCAAAATTTCTTTATTATCATAAATAATACCGCCCGTTGGAAAATCCGGCCCTTTAACAAACTGCATTAAATCCTCAACACTAGCGTCTGGATTTTCAATTAGAAGATTAATTGCTCCCGCTAATTCTCTTAAATTATGAGGCGGAATATTAGTCGCCATGCCGACAGCGATGCCCATTGTTCCATTCAATAATAAATTCGGTAATTTAGCCGGCATAACGCGCGGTTCCTGATGAGAACCGTCAAAATTAGGAATAAAATCAACAGTATCTTTATCAATGTCATATAGCATTTCTTCGGCAATGTGCGATAATTTCGCTTCGGTATAACGCATAGCCGCGGCATTATCACCATCCATAGAACCAAAATTTCCCTGGCCTTTAACTAATGGATAACGCATTGAAAAATCTTGGGCCATACGAACCATTGATTCGTAAACAGCGCTATCGCCGTGCGGATGATATTTACCTAAAACTTCACCGACAACAGTCGCGGATTTTCTAAATTTACCGCTCGCTTTTAAACCGACATCCCACATCGCGTACAAAATACGGCGATGAACCGGCTTTAAACCATCTCTAACATCCGGTAAGGCACGCGAAACAATTACGCTCATCGCATAATCCAAATAAGATTTGCTCATTTCTTCGGTTATCGGCTGTTCTTCAACAATACCATAGGCAGTTTTCCGCCTAAGGTTACCCGTGCCTGGAGCATCATCTTCTTTCGTTTCAGTCGCTAAATCAGCCGACATATCCCCGGTCTTTCTTTCTTCTTTTGGCTTTTCTTCTTTTATTTCCTTTTTAGACATAGAGAAATATTAATATTTGGTCATTAATTATTAATAGGCAATTACAGTAACACCTTCACAGCCAGGCGGAACTTGGCAAGAACGGGCTTCGCCGATTGTCGGCATGCAATTTATATATGCCGGACAATTATTATTTTTAAGAATTGGGGAGCTAGGCGTACTAGTTGAGGTAGAGCTATTAGCGGGGCTTGAGGTGGCGCTACCAGCATCTTTAATTATATTATTCAATAATTCTTCGCCCGCTTTATTATTAACTTCCTTTTTCTTGTCATTAATATCGCTTAATTTTTTATTGATCTCCGTCATCTGCTTATTGATATCCTTTTTGAAGTTAGCTAAATCTAAATCTTGGTTCTGGGTTTTACTTTCATCACTTAAAGTAATCGGCTTCCAGATATTTCTCATA
>CAIVBF010000151.1 GCA_903904095.1 uncultured bacterium
AGGGGCTTTTAATTATGGCTAAAATTAGGCGATTAAACTTGATTTTTTTGGCAGTTTATTGTACGATTAGAAAGTTATTAGGGCAAGCGGGCGATTGCTGTATTTTTTAAATTAGGAAACTTTTTTAGATAATATAGAGGAAAGTCCGGACTTTATAAATTTTAAGCGCAAGCTTATAATTTATGTGATAGTGGGTAATGCCCACCGGTCTGCCTGTCATGGGTAGATTAGGGAAAGTGCCACAGAGACAATACTAATCCCGTCAAAAGGATAAAAGGTGAAAAGTAATCGGATGTTTAAATTTATTTAAGCTACCGATTAGGCCAATCGGCAACGAAAGGACCCTGGTAAACCCTATCAGAAGCAAGAACAAACTTTTAGTAATCTTATTTTAGCGCAAGTTAAAGTAGAAAACTAAAATGACAAGTGGTTCGCTTGAGCGCTTGAGTAATTTAGCGCCTAGATAAATAATCGTTTAGAACAGAATCCGGCTTACGGCTACCCTAATAACAAAATCTATTATTACTTATTATAAAGAATTTAAAATTACTCATTTAATTATTTATGAAAAAAATTGAATCTTTTTTTTCAATTATTCTTATCCCTCTGGATTTTATTTTATTGATCTTGGCGGGAATTTCGGCTTATCAATTAAGATTTTCGGATTGGTCGGAAAATATTCGGCCGATTATTTTTAATCTTCCGTTTAATGAATTTTTTAAATCTCTAATTGTTATCGCTTTTCTCTGGGTTATCATGTTAGCTCTATCCGGTTTATATAATATTCGCGGCGCCCTAAAACTTGCGCAAGAACTTAGAAAGATTTTTTTTGCTTGTTCTACCGGTTTAGCCTTAGTGGCAATTATGATATTTTTTCAACGTGAATTATTTGATTCACGTTTTATTGTTTTAGTCGGCTGGATAATTTCTATTATTTATTTAAGTTTGGCCCATGTTTTTATCCGGTTTCTACAACGCCGTCTTTTTGTTTACGGTCATGGAATTCATAAAGTTATTCTAGTCGGCAATAGCAAAACAACGGAAAGCTTGATCTCTGAATTTGCTCGTAATCGCCAGCTGGGTTTTGAGATAACAAAAAGGGTTAGAGATTTTTCTCTAGAAACAGCTCAGGAAATAGCAGAATTTATAAAGGATCATGAAGTTGACGAGATAATTCAAAGTGATCCTAATCTAAGTAAGGGGGAATTCTTGCGTTTATTTGATTTTGCTAATGAAAATCATTTAACTTTTAAATATGTTGCCGATTTATTAGAAGTAAAAGTTTTAAGAACAGAAGTTTCGGAAGTTTTCGGTATTCCGATTATTGAAGTTAAAAAAACTACTCTTGAGGGCTGGGGTAAAGTATTTAAAAGAATTTTTGATGTTGTTGTTTCCGGTCTTTTAATTTTGATTCTCTCGCCTCTCTTAATCATTACGGCGATAATTATTGTTTTAGATTCGCGCGGACCAGTATTTTTTTCCAGACGCGATGACGGTTCTTTTGTTTATCGCGTTGGCGAGAGCGGAATTCCTTTTAAATATTTTAAATTTCGTTCAATGATACCTGATTCGGATAGCATGCGTTATAACGAATTAGCTAATCGTAATTTAAGATCGGACGGGCCGATGGTTAAAATTAAGGATGATCCGCGCGTTACTCATTTTGGTCACTTTATCAGAAGATTTTCAATTGATGAATTACCGGAACTATTTTTAGTTTTTATCGGTCGCATGAGTCTCGTTGGACCGCGTCCACATTTACCAGAAGAAGTCGCTAAGTATGAAAATTATCATAAAAAAACTTTAACGATTAAACCCGGCATTACCGGTTTAGCGCAGGTTTCCGGGCGCAGTGATTTATTATTTGAAGAAGAAGTCAAGCTTGATGTTTATTATATTGAGAATTGGTCAATGTGGTTGGACTTTTCAATTTTATTTAAAACGCCAATGGCCGTTTTAAAGCATCGCCAAACGGAGTAATCAATAAAAAAATTTAAAATATGAAAATGGAAAACCCATCATTAGAAAACATAAAGGTTGCTTTAATTCATGATCATCTAGCGCAAGACGGCGGAGCGGAAAAAGTTCTTAAAGTCTTGTCTGATTTTTTTCCGACCGCTCCGATTTACACTCTTCTTTATGAGAAGAAAAATGTTGATAAATATTTTAGAGATCGCAAAATTGAAACTTCCATCATTCAAAGACTGCCGGGCGGCGTAAAGCATTATCAATGGTATTTATTATTTATGCCGATCGCGGTTGAATTTTTTGATTTACGTAAATATGATTTAGTGATTTCCGACACCAGCTCTTTTGCTAAGGGTGTTATTACTTCGCCTGACTGCTTGCATATTTGCTACTGCCATACTCCAACCCGTTATCTCTGGAGCGATACCCATCAATATATTAATGAGCTTAAATATAACAAGTGGTTTAAGAAAGTAATCTCTTTTGTTTTAAATAGTATTCGTCTTTGGGATCGGGCGGCGGCGGACAGAGTTGACTTTTTTATCGCTAATTCTAAAACTGTTCAAAAAAGAATTTCTAAATATTATCGCCGCGAATCGGTTGTTATTTACCCGCCGGTTGAAACTGATAAATTTTATATTTCCGATTTGAAAGAGCAACCAGAAGAAGAAAAATATTTTTTAGCCGGCTGCCGTTTGGCGCCATATAAAAGAGTTGATTTAGTTATTGAAGCCTTTAATATTCTTAAATCACTAGGCGAAGATTATCGCTTAAAAATATTCGGCGACGGAATTGACTTAGAGCGTTTGAAAAAAATAGCAGCGGATAATAAAAACATTGAATTTTTAGGCCGTGTTTCCGAGGAAGAGAAGACTATTTTATTTAGCCAGGCCCAAGCCTTTATTAACCCGCAGGAAGAAGATTTCGGTATTACCGTTGTTGAATCAATGGCAAGTGGACGACCGGTTATCGCTTATAAAAAGGGCGGGGCGACCGAAACGGTTATTGAAGGAAAGACTGGTTTATTTTTTGACGAACAAGAAGCCGCTTCTTTGGTTAAAGTTTTACAGAAATTTAAAAATTCTGACTTTGATCCGAAGGAAATCCGAGAATATTCCTTAAAGTTCTCAATTGATAATTTTAAGAAGCAGATGATGAACTTTATCAAAGAACATCAAGAGGAGAAGGAGTAAGGTTAATAAATGATGAGCCCGATATAATAATAGAGAAACTATGAAAATAGGCGTTGATATTCGAGTATTAATGGATAAGAATTATAGCGGTATATCGGAGTATACGGCTAATTTATTGTCGGAAATCAAAAGACAAAATGATGCCAAGAGAGAGCAAAGTAATTCCGAAGCAAACCCAGACCTAGCCCCTAATGAATATAAATTATTTTATAACTCATATCATAACTTAGAAGACCGATTAGGAAAGTGGCGCTCTGATAATTTTTCTTTAGTTAGCACGCACTGGCCTAATAAGATTTTTAATTATTTTTTAGAAAAAATATTAGCTTATCCGAAATTAGATAAAGTTTTAAATGGAGTTAATCTTTTTTGGTCACCCCATTTTAATTTTTCCAGTTTCAGTAAAAATAAAAGTTTAAAAAAAATAATTACCGTTCATGATTTATCCTTCCTACGTTATCCGGAATTTTTTAGCCGCCGAAAAAACTTTTGGCACAAAGCCCTGAATGTTAAAAAAATACTTAAAGAATCCGATCGCATTATTGCTGTTTCCAATAATACTAAAAATGATTTAGTTGAGGTTTTAAATATTAATCCGGATAAAATTAAAGTTATTTATTCCGGTAATAATTTAATTAAGAGAGAAATTAGTTTAGCCGAAAAAGAAGAACTATTAAATCGCTTTAAATTGTCCGGCCGTTTAATTTTATATTTAGGAAATGTTGAACCGCGGAAGAATGTTAAGGGGCTTATTGAGTCATATAATAATTTACGAGCTAAAAATCCGGAGTTCAAAGATTTAAAATTAGTTTTAGCGGGGGCTAAGGCTTGGAAGAATAAAGAAATCTTTAAGAGTTATAATAATTCAGAATTTAAAGATGATATTTATTTTTTAGGATATATTTCTAAAAGCGACAAAGAAATATTATATTCTATCTCCAGCGTTTTTGTTTACCCTTCTTATTACGAGGGTTTTGGTTTCCCGGTTTTAGAGGCAATGGTCTATGGATTACCGGTTATATGTTCTAATATTTCAAGCTTACCGGAAATTGTCGCCGATGCGGCCATGACTATTAACCCATATAATAATAGCGAAATAGAAACGTCTTTAAAGTTAGTATTAAGCGACGAGAAGTTACGATCTTTATATATTGCCAGGGGCCATGAGAGAGAAAAATTATTTAGTTGGAAAAAAACGGCTTCGGAATATATTGAAGAGTTTAAAAAATTATGCCAGTAGATAAAAAAATAAATAAAAAAACAGCTAAGCCGAAAAATGCTTTAAAAAAGAAACGAATACTAGTCGCGATGTCGGGTGGCGTTGATTCTTCGGTGGCGGCACAATTATTAGTTAATGAAGGGCATGATGTCGCTGGTGTTTTTTTGCGTTTTTGGAAAGATGAAAGCGCGGGAGCAAAAGGAGAAAATAGATGCTGTTCGCTGGAATCTTTATTGGATGCGAAAGCGGTGGCTGGTAAAATCGGGATTCATCTGTATAGTTTTGATTTCTCTCTTCCTTTTAAAGAAGCAGTGGTTGATAATTTTTTAAGCGAATATGAAGCCGGCCGAACGCCTAATCCATGCGTTGTCTGCAACAAGAAAATTAAACTCGGGTTGCTTCTTAAATATGCGGCTAAACTCGGTTATGATTATGTTGCGACCGGTCATTATTTAAATTTAAAAAAGACTGGTAAGGAAGTTGGAATTTATAAGGCTAAGGATAAAAATAAGGATCAGTCGTATTTTTTATATACTTTTTCACCGGAAGAACTAAATCATCTTTTATTTCCGCTCGGTAATTATACTAAACCGCAGGTCCGGAAATTAGCGGCTAAATTTAAATTAAAAGTAGCCGGGAAAGCCGAGAGCCAGGATATTTGTTTTTTATCGGGTGCGCATAATAATTTTTTAAAAAAATATTTAAAACTAAAACCGGGTCCGATTAAAATTTTAGAGAGCGAAAAAATCATTGGTGAGCATCAAGGTCTGCCTTTATATACAATTGGGCAAAGACGGGGCATTGAAATAGGCGGAACAGGGCCTTATTATGTCGCTAAATTTGATTACGCCAAAAATATTTTATATGTCGTTAAAAACTGGTATGAAAACATTCTGTATGAAAAAGATTTAATTGCGACAAATGTAAATTGGCTATCGGGAAATAACCCTAAGAAATCTTTAAAATGCGAAGCGGTTATCCGCTACGGCCATCCGGC
>CAIVBF010000152.1 GCA_903904095.1 uncultured bacterium
CCCGCCATTTAAAGGGGGCATTGCTAATTATTACGGCAACCTCGCTAAATACTGGCCTATTTCGGATGAACTAAAAATATTGGATAATAATAAGAATGAGTTAATTAAGATTGAGAAGAACGGCTTTATGTCGTGGTGGCCTTCCGTTTTAGCTTTTAAAAGAAAATATGAAAAAGAAAAGCCCGATTATATTTTAGTCGGGCAGATTTTGCCGCTCGGCACAGTTGTTTATTTTTGGTCATTTTTTAAGCCGATTAAATACGGTATTTTTTTGCATGGCATGGACTTTGCTTATGCCCTAAAAACGCCCTGGAAGAAGTTTTTAGCTTGTTTAATTCTAGCTAGGGCCGATAAGATTATTAGTGCTAATAGTTATGTTGCTTCAAAGGTTAATGAGTTTGATAAAAATTTTGAATCAAAAACAGAAGTTATTAATCCGGGGGTTGTTAGTTCGGCGCCGATTATAAAAGAAGAAGAATTGGTTTATTTAAGAAATCAATATAATCTAGAAGGGAAAACCGTTCTTTTTAGTATTGGGCGATTAGTTAAAAGAAAAGGCGTTGATAGGGTTATTGAAGCGATGAGGCAATTACCAGAAGAAGATTTGGCTAACCTGGTTTATTTTGTGGCCGGGGAGGGAGTTGAGGAAAAATATTTGCGCGAGCTAGTTCCTTTTAGATACGCTAAAAAAATAATCTTTCTAGGAAAATTAACCGAAGATGAAAAATGGCTCTGGCTTACCTTATGCGATATTTTTATAATGCCGGCTCGTGATGTTGCCGGAGACTATGAGGGTTTTGGTATAGTTTATTTAGAGGCTAATTTATGTGCCAAACCGGTTATCGCTGGCGATGTCGGCGGGGTTAGAGACGCAGTCGTTGATAATTATAATGGTTTATTAATTGATTCAGAGAAAGTTGATGAGATTATTAATGCGATTAAAAAATTAGCGACTGATCCTATTTTAAGAAATATCTTAGGCAAACAAGGCCGGGCGAGAGCGGTTAAAGATTTTAACTGGGAAAAGCAAGTTTCTCGTCTTGTTAAAATAATCTCCCAGTCACAAGAATAAAATATTAAATTATGATTTCTATTATTATACCGGTCTATAATGGAGCGGCTAAAATTATTCAGACCCTGAAAAGTATTCAGAATCAAACTTATAGAGATTTTGAAGTTATTATTGTAAATGACGGCTCAACCGACGGAACGGAAAATGTTTGCGCTGATTATTTTAAAAAAATTACTGCCGATAATTCCTATTTTTTTATTAACCAAAAAAATCAAGGTGCGCCGGCTGCCAGGAATCGTGGTTGGCAGGAGTCAAAGGGCGAATATTTGTTTTTTTGTGACGCTGATGCAACTTTGCATCCGCAGGCCTTAGATATATTAATCAATGATTTAGAATCTCACCCAGAAGCAAGCTACGCATATTCTTCTTTTATGTGGGGCAAAAAATTATTTAAGCTCGGTGAATTCATTCCAGAGAAATTACAAAAAATGCCTTATATCCATACAATGGCCCTAATAAGAAGAAATGATTTTCCGGAGAGTGGCTGGGATATAAATATTAAAAAATTACAGGACTGGGATTTATGGCTAACTATGCTTGATAAAAATAAAATAGGAGTCTGGGTTCCGCAAGTTTTATTTTTTGTTAGTCCGGGCGGAACGATAAGTTCTTGGCTTCCATCCTTTGCCTATAAATTATTTCCATTTTTACCAGCGGTTAAAAAATATAAAAAAGCTTTAAATATTGTCAAAGAAAAGCATGGTTTACTATAAGAAAAAAATATTTTTGATTCTTTTATTATTTATAGTAATCAGCGGATTAATTTCTTTGTCATTTATATTATATCCGATTTCGGTCGCTTCTAATTCAAGTCAAAAATTATCAGGCAGCTCTTTTTCTAATAATCCCGTTCAGCTTGAGACCGGAGTTCTAAATATTGATGGTCAAGAATTAAAGATTGAAATTGCTTCTACCGATAGTGATCAATATAGAGGCTTAAGCAATCGCGATAGTCTCTGTTCTGGTTGTGGGATGTTATTTGATTTTTCAGATTATGATAAGCTGGCTTTTGTGATGAGAGACATGCGATTTCCACTTGACATTATTTTTATTAATAATAATAAGGTTATTAATATCGCCGCCAACTTGGCACCGGAGGGTAATAAGCCTAAAAATATTTATTATAGTAACGGGAAAGCCAATAGAGTTTTAGAGGTTAATAGTGGTTATTGTGAAAAAAATGGGATTAAAGTCGGCGATAATATTTCCGAACCGCTTATTAATTAAAAGCTCGGCACTACTCGTGATAATACAAAAAATAATAACCCAGATTTATATATGAACATAAAAAACATACAAAAAAAGATTGGCGTATCCGTTCTAGTTTTTTTATTTTTAGATCTTTTATCGTATATAGCATTTTTTAATTTAGACCTATTAAAAATAAGTTTTTTAATTATTGTTTTAGCTGGCGCCGCTTTAACTATTTATAAATTAGAATACGGTATTTTAATTTTATTAGCCGAATTATTAATCGGTTCAAAAGGATATTTATTCTATTGGCCTTTGGGCGATAGATTAATCCCGATCAGGATGCTTTTATGGGCGATAGTTATGCTAACTTTTTTTATTAAGTTCCTAAACCAGTTTATTAAAAGCGGTAAAGCGAGCGAG
>CAIVBF010000153.1 GCA_903904095.1 uncultured bacterium
ATATTTTGACGGAGATGTTGATTTGACAAAAAAAGGGCAGAAAGAGGCCGTTGAGGCCGGCCGAGAACTTAAAAAGAAAGGCTTTAAATTTGATATTGCCTTTACCTCTTTTTTAAAGAGAGCCTCTAATACTTTGAAAATAACTTTAAAAGAACTTGATCAAAGTAAATTACCGGTTATTTCCGATTGGCGCTTAAACGAACGGCACTATGGTAATTTACAGGGTTTAAATAAGAAGGAAATGGCCGAAAAATTTGGCGAGAAACAGGTTCTTATCTGGCGCCGTAGTTATAGTACTCCGCCACCGAAAATTGATAATAAGAATGCTTTTAATCAAAAAAAAGATCCGAAATATAAAGGAATTAACGTTCCAGAAGCGGAAAGTTTAAAAGATGTTGTTGAAAGAGTGGTTCCTTTTTGGAAAGAAGATATAATCCCGCAATTGAAGGCCAATAAAAATATTATAATTACGGCTAGCGGAAATAGTTTAAGGGCGATTGTTAAATATTTAGATAAAGTTTCCGCTGCCGAGATAGTCGGTCTTGATATTCCGACCGGGATTCCTTTAGTTTATGAATTAGATAGCAAATTAAAACCGATTAAACATTATTATTTAGCCGATAAAGCAAAATTACAGGAAGCAATTGATAAGGTTAAAAAACAAGGTAAGAAATAAAAAGGAAATTTAAATAAAAAACCGCTTTCAAAGCGGTTTTTTGTATCTATGGTTAATTTAATCTTTAATTTCCCGGCACGATAATATTAAATTTATTTTTTCCTTTATAGGCGATCGCCCCGGTTTTAGTACAATAAGCTTCTATATCCTTCTTAAAGTAAGGTGGCTTTGACCCCTGGATTAAACCGATAAGATAGTAGCTTGCCGCTAGTATTAAACCGGGTCCGGCATTTTTATTTAAATTTATTTCTAAGCGGCTATTTTTTTCACCGAAATATTTATTTTCCGAAAAACTGATTACTAACTCATCTTTAGAAGGATGAACAAATTTAGCGTGGCGAGCTTGTCCTTCCGAAAAGGCGCGCAATGACATTAATGGGCCGAATAACTCCTCATGTTTAATATTAATCATTCCGGCAATCGCCTCGTACTTATCGGGTAAAACGAAGGCAAAGCTTCTATATTTTTTAAAATTAACTTTTTTGACGGCGCTATCAATCTTATCTATTTCTTTTCTAATATCTTTAGCATGTTCACCGCTCTTACTTATAATCATCCCGAAATAAGTTGAAAAGTTATAGGTATAAGGTTCGGCTATTTTTCGGAAAGGCAAAACATTCTCAGCAATTTTGGCGCCGCTAGAGTCCGGTTCACAAGTTAATAAGGTTGTTTTCAAGCCGGCCTTCTTAGCCGCCTTAATTTCCCAAATGGCATCCTTCTCTCCGGAAGCGGAAATTATTACCGCTTCTTTCAAGACCTTCTCTTTAATTAAAGAATGATAGGTCTTTAATAGATTATTAAAATTACTCTCATTAGCATATAAAGCTTTTTGGTCATTAAAGATTATTTGCCCGGTGTTATAGGCATTGCCGCTTCCAACGATGAAGCCAAAAGAAAAATTTTTAGTATTTAATTTCGGGACCGGGCTATTACTGAAAAAATCTAGTGATTCTAAAACGATTTTGTTTAGTTCGGCAATATTTAGTTTAGACATATTTTAATTTTATTTTATTAGCTAATTACATTATAAAAGAGATTGATTTTTATTTCAATTTGCGTTAAAGTTTCCTTAGTAATTATTAACTATGTCCGCCGAGAGGGCGGTTAAAGAATTTATGTCTGGACACTCAAAATGGGCGACAACGCATCGCCAGAAAGAATTGGTTGACGCAAAAAGAGGCGCAATTTTTACTAAATTAGGTAATATTATTACAATAGCCGCTCGTCATGGCGGCGATCCGGCTTCTAACCCGTCTTTGCGGGCAGCGGTTGATAAAGCGCGCTCTTCAAACATGCCGAAAGATAATATTGACCGGGCCATCAAAAAGGGAACCGGCGAATTGGGCGGCGAAATTGTTGAAGAATTATTTTACGAAGGAATTGTCCCTCCTGGAGCGCAAATTATTGTTAAATGTTTAACGGATAATAAAAATAGAAGCGGAGCGACTGTCCGTCATCTATTTACTAAAAATGGCGGTGCTTTTAGTGCGGTGATGTGGAATTTTACCCAGTTTGGCGTTATCCGAATCGCGATTGAAGATTTGAAAGAAAAGAAAATTAATATAGATGATTTAGAATTAGAATTAATTGATAGCGGAATTTCTGATTTTCAAAAGGAAGCGGAAGGCGTTACAATTTATACCGAAGTTAAGGATTTACATAAAATTTCTGCTTCACTTGAGGCTAAGGGCCTAAAGATAATGAGTGCGGAGATTGAATATGTTCCTAAAGAAAAAGTTGAGCTCGCGGATGGCGACAAAGAAAAATTTGAGAAAATTTTAGAGGCGCTTGAAGACAACGAAGATGTGAGCGACTACTATACTAATTTAGCTGATTAAAAGATCCGGTTAATTTATATTTATGCCTAAAATAATTTTAGGAATTGACCCGGGGATTGCCGACACCGGTTACGGTGTGATAAAAGAAGAGGGCTCATGCCTGTCTTGTTTAACGTATGGTTCAATAAAGACGAGCCCTAAAGATGATTTAATTACCCGTTTAGATATTTTAAATCGCGAACTTGATAAAATCATTAAAAAATATAAACCGGATTTAGCTTCGGTTGAACAATTATTTTTTAATAAGAATGTTCGGACTGCTTTGGTTGTCGGCCAAGCGCGCGGCGTTTCTCTTTTAACTTTAAAACAAAATAATTTACCGATAATTGAATTTACACCTTCCCAGGTTAAGCAGGCAGTATCTGCTTATGGGCAGGCTTCTAAAAAACAAGTGCAAAAAATGGTTAAATTAATTCTTAATCTTAAAGAATTGCCTTATCCCGATGATGCGGCCGATGCTCTCGCTATTGCCATCTGCGCTTTAAATTCTAAGTTATGTCTAAAAAATTAAAGATTGTTCAAATAAGTTCCGAGCTAGCGCCGTTTTCAAAAACAGGCGGCCTTGGCGATGTCGCGCGCAGCCTGCCTAAAGCTCTAAATAGACTTGGTCACGAAGTGATTTGTATCACGCCGCTTTATGGCCGCGTAATCAGTAAAAAAGAAAATAAATTAAAATTAGTTTTTAAAGATGTTGTTTTATTCCTTAACTCCGACGAAAAAATTAAGGTTAATTACTGGCAGGGATATTTAATGGACGATTTACCGGTTTATTTTATTGAATGTCCTAAATATTTTTCTAAGCATAAGCATCTTTATGGATCCGGTAAAGAAAATTCCCGTTTTTTAGTTTTTAATGTCGCCGCTTTAAAATTAATTTCACTTTTAAAATTTTCGGCCGATATTATTCATTGCCATGATTGGCAGACTGGTCTTATCCCATATTATCTAAAAACCGATTTCCGTTATTCTAAAACTTTAAAGAAAGCCAAAACTGTTTATACTATTCATAATCTTATTTTTCAGTTCGGACATAATTGGTGGGAGGTAGCGCCGGGCGACAAAGATTATGGCCGCAGTAAAATACCGCATTTAAGCGATCCCCGCTTAGAAAACATTAATTTCGCTAAAAGAGCGATACTATCGGCTGATTTAATTAATACGGTCAGTGAACAGTATCGGACAGAAATCATGACTAAAAAATTTGGTCAGGATTTACAAAGAATTTTAAAAAACCGAGAATCTCGTTTATTCGGCATAGTTAATGGTATTGATTATAATACCTATAATCCGGAAAAAGATAAGACAATTCATAAAAACTATTCTTGGTCAGAAATAAAAAATAAAGCGATAAATAAAGTTTATTTGCAGAAAAAATTTTTGTTGCCGGTAGATAAGGATTTGCCGATTTTCTGCATGACTTCGCGCGTTACTTTTCAGAAAGGCTTTGAAATGATTATCAAAATCATGCCGCAGCTTTTGAAACTTTCGGCTCAGTTTATAATTATTGGATCAGGCGATAAAATTTATATTAATGCTTTACAGAAGATTGCTAAAAAATACCCGACTAAATTGGTGGTTATTCCGTCGCACGAAGCTAATCAGAAATACGAAACTTTAGTTTATGCCGGAGCGGATTTTTTCCTTTTACCCTCTGTCCACGAGCCTTGCGGTTTAAATCAGTTAATCGCTATGCGTTATGGCTGCATCCCGATTGTTCGGGAGATTGGCGGTTTATATGATACAGTTGAAAATTTTAATCCAACTTCCAAAAAAGGAACTGGCTTTACCTTTAAAGAAGAAGATGAAATGATTTTTTATGCGACGATAATTAGAGCGCTGGAAAATTATAAGCATAAAACAGTTTGGTTGAATTTAGTAAAACGAGCAATGAAACAATCCAGTAGCTGGGAGATTCCCGCTCAAAAATATTTAAAGTTATATCAGAAAGTTTTAAAGAATAATTAGTAGTTAAATTTATCATAAGATATGCTTTGGCTTAACTTTTTACATTTCTATCAGCCGGCTAATATTGAAGACTATAAGATTAGGCAAGCGCTTGATAAGAGTTATTGGCGCCTTATTCGTTTGATGGAAGAACATCCCGATTTAAAAATGACCTGGAATATTAGCGGCTGTCTTTTAGAGCGTTTGGCGGACATGAAAGAGGATAGTTTTTTAAAACGTTTAAATTATTTAGTGAAAAATGGCCAAGTTGAACTTACTGGTTCAGCCGCTTATCACGGATTTTTGCCATTACTTCCAGAAGCAGAAATAATCTCTCAGGTTAAAATTAATGAAGAAATTTTAAGTAAATATTTTGGCCGTAATTTTAAAAAGGCCGGCTTCTTTTTGCCGGAAATGGCTTATAGTCCCCAGGTAGCTAAGATTATTAAAAAATTAGGTTATCAGTGGCTCATTCTTGATGAGGCGTCGCGCAGCAAGGGCTTTGAAAATAATTTTAATTTTAATCATGTCTATCTTGATGAGGCTAGTAAATTAAAATTAGTTTTTCGCAGCCGTAAATTTTCCGGCGCCTATCCGCCCGACAAATTAATGGATATCTTAAATTCATCTAAGGATAATTCCTTAGATGAAGATAAGTTTTTTATTACGGCGACCGATGCGGAATTATATGGCTTGCGCCATGAAGACCCGACCGGGGAAATGGAGCGTATTGTTAAAAATAAAAAGCTAAAGACCGAAATAATTTCGGAATTTATTAAAAAAACTTATTTAAAGAAAGAAAAACCAATTAAGATTTATAATTCTTCCTGGGAGGCATCGCCCTTAGAAATAAAAAAGAATGAAGCTTATAATCTTTGGTTTAATAAAAAAAATAAAATTCAAATTAATCTTTGGAACTTAGCTTACTTGTGTTTAGATTTGGATAAAATTTACAAGAAAGACAAAAATTATTATTGGTATCGCTGGCATTTAGTCAGGGGA
>CAIVBF010000154.1 GCA_903904095.1 uncultured bacterium
CTTACTCTTTATTGGTTTGTTCTAACCGCCTTAACCGCTCTACAGCAGTTTATTACTTTTTATAAGAAGCCGTCTCCAAAAAACGGAAAAATGATTGAGGGTGAAATAGTAAAGTAAGTATAATTAATTTGAAATTTAAAAACGACCGTGGTAACGGTCGTTTTTTTATTTATTATTTAATTCTTTATTGGACTGCCTGTGCTTTTAATCGTGGTCGGCGGTGTTGTTGAGGAAATTTTTTCTGTTGAACTTGTGGCCGTTCCGGTTCCTATTAAGCAAACCTCTTGCCAGGGAACATAATGCGACTTGAATCTCCGCTCTAAAGGCGGCGTGGTGGTTGCGATATTAGAATAAGTAACTTTATAATCAAAGTACGCATCCGCTCCATTATGAGCATGTTCTGTACATTTTTTAACACCAAGCGCCAAATCGCTTGTTTCAACTAATTTAGTCGGAGCGGGTTTGGTAATATTATAGATAACCGGTGTTGTCGTGGTAGCTATTCGGCCGTCCTTAGTCCCCCAAAAATCAAAATAAATTTTTGTTTTCACAATTCTAACTTGTATTAATATATAATTACCGGTGTCATTAATAAATCTAACATCTGGATTTGGAATATAAACAGCAGCGTCGGTCCCGGCCGGTTCGTAATAAGAAACGCGGTAAGAGTGGTTTTGTCGGCTAGTTATTGGTAATCCCGAAGCAAGAGCGGCTCGAAAAAGAGTGGTTCCTATCTGGCACAGGCCTCCGCCATATTCTGGAACGGTTTTATCTCCTTTAATTACTAATTCCGGAAAATATCCGGTTTCTTTGGAAACGTCGCCTAAAACTTTAACTAATGAAAATTCTTCACCCGGTTTTATCAGAAGGCCCTGGGCGGCGGCCGCTCCGACCTGGATATTTTTTATTCTATTAGAAGGAGATCCGCTAAAGTCAGAATAACCAGTCCCTATCACCTCATTAATATTTAATTCGTTTGTTAATGATGAGTCTATCTCCCCAGTTTCCTTCGTTGTTAAAAAAATAGTTCTTTCATTTTTGATGAATTTTTCGTTAATTTGCTGAGCATTTTCATCTAAATCTAAATGACGGCCCCTTCCTCCTTCTTGCCAGCTGCTGACTTTATTATTTTTTATTTCAAATCTAGGTAGAACCGCCTCCCTGTTTACCTTATCAATAACATTTAGAGTTAAATATTGTTTAATCTTTTCATTTTCTAAAGATAAGGTGTAATTCCCGTTTAGTTTAGAAACGCTAAGCCAAGTAATTAATTTATCCGGTTTTATTGTCCAGCTTAAATTTTCCGAACTAGTCGCATTATTAGTATCTTCTTGAAAAGTTAAAATTAAATTTTCAGTTCCGATTTTTGTTTTCGCTTCAGCGGCGAGGCCGCTCAAGTCTTTGGCGGCTATTTCTGGATATTTTGTTTTAGTTTTTATATTAATGATGGAGTCGCTTAAATTATCAAGATTATTTTTTAGATCAGTGATGGCTTGGTCATAATTAATCTCTTTGCCAAGTTTTTCGGGAATAATTTTAATTTGTGAGTTCTTGTCAAAAACAAAATAAGCATTTGATGATTCAATATTTAACTCACCTAAACTAGAATTTAATAAATCTTTTAATTTATTTTCATCTAAATCATAACCCATTTTTATATTAGTTGATCCTGATAATTTTAATATAGATAAGAGATATTTAATAAAAGTTCTATCGGTTTTTTCACCGTAGGCCGCCTGAGCGGTCTCTAAATAATTGAACGAGAGAGTCGGGGCCGACAAATCAGAATCAAAAGAAAAAATTTCTGTTGAAATATTAATTATTTTTTCGCCATTTTTAATCTTAAAGCCATCTTCCTGAATTTTTTCGGTTTGTGCCTTTATTAGCTCCTCCGCCTGGCTAAAAGTTAATTTTTCTAAATTTATTTTTCCGATCTTAACACCGGGATAAACTTTGTTGTTATAATTATTCTGCCAGTTTAGATATAATGCGCCTAAAATAATTAATAATACAAAAAGTGCTGATAAAATAATAATAAGAGCTAGGTTTTTATGCACTTTCATAAATTTATTAATCTTTTATTTTTACCTCTATTTCACTCGGGTTATTTTTATGTAATGTAATGGTTAAGATACCATTTTCTAATTCCGCTTCAACTTTTTTATCTACTTCGGCTGGTAAAATTATTGAACGAGAAAAAGAACCCCAATAACATTCGCGATACAAATAATCCTCCTCATTAATTATTTCTTCGGTACCTCGGCTGCCTTTGATAGTTAGTAAATCGCCATGTAAAGAAATTTTTAAGTTATCGGTATTAACCCCGGCAATGGTTGATTTAACTACTATTGTGGAAGGTGTTTGATAAACATCAATTGCTAATTGGCCCTCGGTTTCCGGCTCCTCATAATTAAGCCAATCGGATAATGATGACTCCTCGTTATTAATTGTTTCAAGATGTTTAGTTTTTACTTTTTGAAAGATATTCATAAAAATGTTTAAGAGTATTTTATTCTTTTTATAATTTAGCAAAAATTTAACAAAATGTAAATTAAAAAAACCAGTAATTTACTGGTTTTTTCTTTTTGTGGGCTCGTGCAGACTCGAACTGCAGACCTCTACGATGTCAACGTAGCGCTCTAACCAACTGAGCTACGAGCCCTAATCTGTCTGGTGGGCATAGATGGACTTGAACCATCGACCCCCGCTTTATAAGAGCGGTGCTCTAACCAACTGAGCTATATGCCCTATATACTACTAAATATTTGGGTGATGAGTATTTCTTTTATACCATTATGAAATTAATTTTTCAAGTAAATTTTTAATTTCGGGGATAATTTCTGAACTGGTCGTTTCAATGTCCTTTTTTATTATCACGGAAGCAAATTTAGAATTGCCTATTGGGGCGTATTCTTTAATGGCTTCTAGGGCGGAAATACTTTTTAAAGAATAGACTAGAACTTTGGTATCAGCTAAACCAATCTCTTCTAGAATAACAATTATTTTGGCGTTAGGCACGTTTGCTATTAATTCGTCTACTATTTCAGTTAGATTTTGTTCATTGGTTTCCGAGTCTTGTAAGTCTTGGTTATTTAATTTTGACCAGATTAATTGCCCATTTTGCTCGGCCTGTAAATTACTTAATATTTTCCCCCAAAGCTTTAAAGCATTTAAATTGTGAGATTTGTAAAGATTATTTATTATTTCTTCGCGTCTTGCCCCTTGAGAAATTAGTTCCGAAGCGCCCAGAAGAGTCCGAGGACTTAAATTATTAGTTTTAAAATTATTAGTTTTACTGATTATTCCCGCCAAAAGACAGGTTGCCAAATCTTCGTTAATTAGCTCCGGTTGATAATTTTTTAGTAGATAAAAAATTATTTCACTTAAAGCGGCCACATTCAAATCAATATAATTTATTTGGCCGAGCTCTTCATTATTTGGATTATAATCTATATTAATAAGTGTAGTTTTGTAGAAAAACTCAATATTTTGATTATATATCTCACCTAAAGATTCTAAATCCGGCGATCCTAGGCTAATAATTAAATCGTATTTAAATTCTCCAGCTTGGCTAGAAATATCTTCCGGTTTAAACCATCCCTTAGACGGGGAAATTATAAAATTTAATTTATCGTTATCAATGGTATAGCGGATTTGATTTACTTTGGCCTGGCTTATATCTAAAGAAACAATAAAGCGCCTGAGATTAATCAGGTTATTTTGAATTTGTGAGTAGTTCGGTAAAAAAATTAAAGAGTTATTATTTTTTTCCATCTTATCGCAAACAATATCAACATTTTTATTTAGTTTCTTTAAGAATATAAAAAAAGCTAAAGAAGACGCTAAAACATCCCCATCAGAGTTGCCGGGAAAAGCGAGCAAGATATTTTTGCTCTTTTCAATCTGCTTAAAAATTTGTTGTTCTAGAGCAATCATTCATTAAAATTTAGTAATAGGAAAAATATATTTAACTTTAAAATAATCCTTAAATATATAACGAATTTTAAGCTAAGTCAAGCATATTTCTTGATTTTTTCTATTGACTTAAGGGCTTTTTTTTGTTAATTTTAAGTTATGTTAAATGAATTAGAAAAAATTTATAATCCGATTGAGAATGAGGATAAAATTTATAAAAAATGGGAAGAATCCGGTTTTTTTAATCCGGATAATTTGAAGTTATCAAAAGACGCCAAGTCCTATACCATTATTCTTCCTCCCCCTAATATTACCGCTAAACTACATATCGGCCATAGCGCCATGCTGGCAATTGAAGATTTATTGGTAAGATATCATCGTCTTGTTGGCGAAAGAACACTGTGGCTGCCGGGCACTGACCACGCCGCCATTGCTACCCAAAGCGTCGTTGAAAAAAAGATTCTGGCGGAAAGCGGGAAAACAAGACATGATTTAGGGAGGGCAAAATTTTTAGAAGAAGTTTGGAAATTCGTTAATGAAACTCAGGCCACAATTCTGCATCAGACTAAAAAAATGGGGTCTTCAATGGATTGGAGTAGATTAACATTTACTCTTGACGAGCAACGCCGAAAAGCCGTTCAGGCCATGTTTATAGATATGTACCGTGAAGGAGTAATTTATCGCGGCGAGAGAATTGTTAATTGGTGCCCAAGATGCCATTCTACTTTAGCTGATGATGAGGTTGAATATAAAGAGCAAAAAGCAAAATTATATACTTTCAAATACGATAAAAATTTTCCAATTTCCATCTCAACAACACGTCCGGAAACTAAATTGGGTGATGTTGCTGTGGCCGTTAATTCAAAAGACAAGAGGTATCAAGAATATATCGGCAAAGAATATAATGTTAATTTTTGTGGTCAAAAATTACTCATTAGGATCATAAGTGATTATAATGTTGAATCGGAATTTGGAACGGGAGCCTTGGGGGTAACTCCAGCCCATTCAATGGTTGATTGGCAGATGGCTATTGCTAATCAGCTGCCAATTATAAAAGTTATTGACGAAGATGCTCTAATTAAAGATGGATATGGCGCTTATTCTGGTCTTAGCGTTGATAAAGCTCGCGAAATGATTGTAGCCGAATTAAACAAAAAAGGGTTAATGGAAAAAGAAGAGGAAATCACTAATAATTTATCAGTTTGTTATAGATGTAATACTCCTATTGAACCCCTTCTTTCTAAACAATGGTTTATTAGTGTTGATAAAAAATTAGAACGCCTCGGAAATAAATCCCTAAAAGAGAAGGCGCTAGAAGCAGCCGAAAAGAGAGATATTGAATTCTTACCAGAAAGATTTAATAAGAGCTTTAAGGATTGGATGGCTAATCTGCACGACTGGTGTATCTCTCGCCAAATTTGGTTTGGGCATGAGCTCCCTGTTTGGTATAAAGGAGAAGATGTTTATGTCGGCGAAAGCGCTCCTCAAGGGGTAGACTGGATTAAAGATCAAGATACGCTAGATACTTGGTTTTCTTCAGGAATGTGGACATTTTCAACATTAGGCTGGCCGGATAATTTTAAAAATGGCGTGAAGATTGGCGATTTGGCTAAATTCCACCCGACTCAGGTCCTAGAAACTGGTTATGAAATTTTGACTCTCTGGGTTTCTAGAATGATTATGATGTCATTCTTTGCTCTTAACGAAATTCCTTTTGAAAAGGTTTATCTACATGGCACTATTTTAGATAAGAATGGCAAGAAGATGTCTAAATCAAAAGGCAATGGCGTTGATCCGATGGAGGTAATTGAAAAATATGGCACTGACGCTTTAAGACTATCTTTATTAATGGGATCAACTCCTGGCAATGATTCAAGGTATAATGAAGAGGTTATTGAAACTAAAAGAAATTTTATAAATAAATTGTGGAATATCTCCCGTTTTATTCTCGGTTCTGTTTCCGAAGAATCCTTAAATCAAGATTATAAGATTTGTCCGGACGGAAAAACTCTAGCCGATAACTGGATATTGTCAGAAATGAATGAATTAGTGAGTAAAGTTTCTAAGAATTTGGATAACTATGAATTCTCTTTTGCTGCCGACGAGCTAAATGATTTTACCTGGAATAAGCTCGCTGACTGGTATTTAGAAATTGCTAAGATTGAAAAGGATAAAGACAGTATACTTGTTTATTTATTAAAAAATTTATTGATTCTTTGGCATCCGTTTATTCCATATGTAACTGAAACGATCTGGCAAAGCACTAATCAAGATCTTTTGATGGTTGCTTCGTGGCCTAAATCTAGCAACGCAAAAAAGAATGCCAATAATTTTAATATATTGCAAGAAGTTGTAACGGCCATTAGAAATGCGCGCAGTTTAAATAAAATTGAACCTAGCCAAAAACTTAAGGCGGTTATTTATGGGCACAATAGCCTGGACTTATTAAACAGCCAGAAAGAAAATATTAAAAATTTAAAAACCGGCTTGTCTGAGATAGAAATATTTGAGAAGGGTGACAAGATTGATAAGGCGATTACAGCTGTTGTTTCTAATATTGAAATATATTTAATCGGCGAGATAGACGAAGCTAAGGAAAAAGAGCGCCTAACTAAAGAAGCGGCGAATTTAGAAAAACTTATTCTATTGCAGGAAACTAAATTAAATAACCAAGACTTCGTTGGCCGTGCTCCGGAAAGTATTGTTAATGCCGAAAAAGAAAAATTAGCTAATTATAAGACGGAACTGCTTAAAATAAGTAATAGCTTAAAAAGTTTATGACTCTAAAAAATTATTTGTTAGTGATGGGTGTTTTAACGGTCTTTTGCTGGGGAATTTTTTTATTTGTGGCTAATTTGGTTGATCCGACAAGCACTAATTGGCTAGGGTTCGTTCTTTTTTATTTATCGCTATTTTTAGCTTTAAGCGGTGTGGGTGCTTTAATTGGATTTATTATCCGTTTTATAGCCGCTCGGAAACAATTAGCTTTTAACTTGGTAAAGTTATCCTTTCGCCAATCGTTCCTCTTTTCCTTGTTTATTATTTTTTTACTTATTTTAAAATCACAGCAGCTTTTTAATTGGTTAAATTTATTTTTATTAGTGATTATCTTTACTATTTTTGAATTATTCTTAATTAGCTATAAAAATCGCCGTTAATAATATGAAAAATAAACTACAACGGATTCGTGAAGATTTTTTAAAACAATTAGCCGAGATTAAAGACCCTAATTTTTTACATGAATTAGAGATTAAGTATCTGTCTCGTAAAGGCGAACTAAGTGAGCTAATGGGTGGTCTTAAAGATTTAAGCGTTGACCTTAAAAAAGAGGTTGGCGAATTAGCTAATAGTGTTAAAAAAGAATTACAGGAAAAATTTAATGAGGCGAGCAAGGCCCTAAATAATTTTTCCGGAAAAAATAATGTTGTTGATGTTACTTTGCCAGGGACTAAGTTAGAACGGGGTCATTTAAATCCAATTACTTTAGTCCAAAATGAATTAGAAGATATTTTCACTTCTTTAGGATTTATGATTTTAGATGGTCCGGAACTAGAAAGCGATTATTATAATTTTACTGCCCTTAATGTCGCTCCTAATCATCCCGCTCGCGATATGCAGGATACTTTTTATGTTGATTTGAAAAATAAGGACGGTCAATATGATTTATTAATGAGAACTCAGACATCCCCTGTTCAAGTTAGGGCGATGCAGAAATATGGAGCTCCTTTAAAAGCTCTTATTCCGGGACGTTGTTTTAGAAACGAAGCGACCGATGCGCGTCATGAACATACTTTCTACCAAGTAGAAGGAATGTTAATCGGAAAAAATATTAATTTTGCTAACCTAAAAAGTTTTTTAGAAATAGTCGGTCAAAAATTATTTGGTCCAAGTACGAAATTAAGGATGCGACCGAAATTCTTTCCTTTTGTTGAGCCGGGTAACAATGGCGAGTATACTTGTTTTTTGTGCCAGGGTAAAGGCTGCCGTGTTTGTAAAAATACCGGTTGGCTAGAAATAGTCGGGGCCGGTTTAATTCATCCTGATGTATTAAGAGCGGGCGGGATTGATCCAGAAATTTATTCCGGCCTAGCTTTCGGCTTCGGCTTAAATCGTTTGGCCATGCTTAAATATAATATTAACGACGTTCGTTTATTTAACAGCGGCGATCTTAAATTTTTAGAACAATTTTAATTATATGTACATATCGCTTAATTGGTTGAAAGACTACGTCAAAATAACGTCAAAAATAAAACCGGAAAATATCGCCGAAGAATTAACTAACCATACGGTTGAGGTTGAAGGTTTTATTAATTCAGCTGCTCAGTTTAATAAAGTAGTCATCGGTAAAATATTAGAAATTAATCCTCACCCAAACGCCGATCGTTTGCGCTTGACGCTTGTTGATATTAAAAGTAAAAAATTAAATATTGTTTGCGGTGCACCTAATCTAGAACTCGGCCAATTAGTGGCCGTCGCTATGGTTGGTGCTATTTTACCTAATGGTTTAGAAATTAAAGAATCATTAATTAGGGGAGAAAAATCCGAAGGAATGCTATGCGCCGAAGATGAACTAGGTTTAGGTAAAGATCATGATGGAATAATGGCCATAAATGAAAATGCTAAAGTCGGAGAAGCCTTTGCTAAATACCTAAAGTCCGACGATATTGTTTTAGAAATTGATAATAAATCTTTATCAAACAGGCCTGATCTTTTAAATCATTACGGCATTGCTCGCGAATTGTCGGCTATTTTTGACTTAACCCTGAAGCCCTACGAAAAAGTTATTAGCCGTAAATGGGATTTTTTAAGTGATAAGGAAAATAAATTTGAAGTTAAGGTTATGGCTTCCGATCTTTGTTTGCGCTATATGGCTGTCGCTATTTCTAATATAGAAATTAAAGAATCACCGGCCTGGCTTAAGGATAGACTTATTGCGGCGAACCAAAGACCAATTAATAATATTGTTGATTTAACTAATTATGTAATGTTTGATTGCGGTCAGCCGATGCACGCTTTTGACGCGACTAAAATAAAAAAGATTGTTGTCCGCCGGGCGGAAAAAGATGAAGTGATTGAAACATTGGATGAAAAAAACAGAATACTGTCTGCTGATGATTTAGTAATTAGCGATGGTAAGGAGCCGGTCGCTCTGGCTGGTGTTATGGGCGGACATAATAGTGAAATAACGGCCGACACAACCGAATTATTATTAGAATCAGCTAATTTTATTGCTCATTCGGTTCGTAAGACATCACAAAAATTGGGTCTAAGAACAGAATCGTCCGTTCGTTTTGAAAAAGCGCTAGATCCGGCTCTAACCGAGCTGGCTATCTTTCGTTTTCTAACGCTCCTAAAGGAAATTTGCCCTGACATGAAAATAAATAGCAGCTTAATTGACATTAATAATGTTAACCAAAAAGAATTAATTGTTGATTTTGATTTAGAGTGGCTAACAAATAAAATTGGCCAAGAAATTCCGAAAGATAACGTTATTAATATTTTAGAAAAGCTCGGATTTATTTTAGAAGATAAAAAAACTGAAATATTAAAGGTTCATATTCCGTCGTGGAGGGCGACTAAAGATATTTCAAACAAAGAAGATTTAGCGGAAGAGATTATTAGACTCTACGGCTATAATAATATTGATTCACAAATGCCGATTTTAACTATGGACTTACCGGAAGTAAATGAAGAAAGAAAGATTGAAAGAAAAATTAAGAATATCTTGTGTTTGAAAAACTCTCTTAACGAGGCCTATAACTACTCTTTCGTTGGAGAGGACCAGTTAAAGAAGCTAAATATTGATTTTTTTAATTATATTAAACTAGCTAATCCTCTTTCCGGTATCCAAAATATTTTAAGACAGTCTTTAGTTCCCGGCTTAGTCTCTAATATTAAAACGAACCAGTTTAAAAGCGATAGCTTTGGTTTCTTTGAGTTTGGCAGTGTCTTTTTTAAAACGGTCAGTAATTTAAAAAAGGACAATACAGAAGGAAACTTTTTACCGTATCAAGAAAAACGCCTCGGTCTCGTGATTAGCGGAAGCGATGATTTAATTGCTCGCCTTAAAGGAATAATTGATAGCTTATTTAAGAATATATTAAATAAAGATGTTGAGGCGGAATTCTTGGTTTTAGAAAATGTTCCCGGTTGGGCTGATAAGAACTCTATAGCCAAAATTATTTTATTGGGACAGGAGATAGGAGAGATTGCCTTGCTTAACCAAGAGGTGTGCGATAATTTTAATTTAAAAAAAGGCGCCGCCTTAGCAGAATTGAATTTTAATAAATTAGTGGAGATTATTCTTAGCCAGCCGACCTTTCATTTTGTTGATACTCCAAAATATCCGCCGATTATTCGTGATCTAGCTTTTGTTGTTAATGAGAAAGTATTGTATAATGATTTAAGAAGAGATATTTTAAAGTTTAATTCTCTTATTAAATCAGTTGATCTGTTTGATGTCTATGTCGGAAATAAATTAGCGGCTGATGAAAAAAGTTTAGCTTTTCATATAAATTACCTTTCTGACGAAAGAACTCTTAAATCGGAGGAAATAGATTTATTACAGGCTGAACTAATTAATCATCTAGATAAGACTTTTGAAGCGAAATTAAGAAATTTTTAAATAAAATAATTTTATGTTTTCTACATCAATTGATATTTTAAATTTAGTCTTAGCAGTTTCTATCGCTTTCTTAAGTTTTTTCTTATGCTGGGCTATTTATTATTTTGTAGTTAGCGCTCAAATGATTCACCGCCTAGTTAAAAGAATTGAATTAGGAGTTACAAAAGTTGAAGGAGTAATTGAAACCGCTCAAGATAAGTTAAAAAATAGCTCTGCCTACTTTATGATTTTAGCCGAAATTGCTAAAAAGGCCATGGAATTTGTTAAAGAAAAAAAAGAGGAAAAGAAAAGTACTAAGAAAAGAAAATAATAGAATAGATAAATATTTTTGTAAAAAAAGAGCTCTGGTTTTCAGAGCTCTTTTTGTTTTAGTTTATTTTTTATTTTTCACATCCTTTATTGCTGCATTTTTCTTTTCCAGATTTTGGATCTTTTATCATTAAAGCATCGCAGTCGGGGCATTTTTCGCCGGTCGGTTCTCCGAAGTAAGCATTTTTACATTTAGGATAGTTATTGCAGGCATAAAAAGCGCCGCGCTTACTGAATTTTTTAACAATCTTTCCGTCGCCGCAAATCGGACAGGCTACTTCTTTCCCGTCACCAGGTAAATTAATGTTTTTTATGTTTTTACATTTAGGGTAGCCAGAACAGGCGAGGAATGGCCCGAACTTTCCGCTTCTAACAACCATTTTAGAGCCGCATTTTTCACAAACTTCTTTATCGTATTGTTTTTGTAGCTCTAAAGTTTTAGCATCAGGTTCTTTTTTCTCGTATTGTCCGCCGGCGCCAGGCATTTTTTTTATATTTTTGCAGTCTGGAAAGCCGCTGCATGCTAAAAATTTTCCGTAACGGCCAGTTTTAATTATCATCGGTGCGCCGCATTTATCGCATTTTTCTGTTGATGTTTCTTCTGGCATAATATCATTTTTATTAATTTCTTCGTATTTGTTTTTTAAATTAGTATGAAAGTCATTGTAGAATTCAGAAATTACCGGCACCCATTTTTTTTCGCCGTTAGCGATTGCATCAAGATTGTCCTCCATGTCGGCGGTAAATTTATAATCAACAACCTTGGCAAAATGTTTAACCAGTAAATCGGTAACGACAAAGGCAATATCGGTTGGTTTAAGTTTTTTATTCTCGTCTCGTTCAACGTAATTCCTTAAGATAATTGTGGCAATAGTCGGGGCGTAAGTTGATGGACGGCCGATACCATATTTTTCCATTTCTTTAACTAATCCGGCATCAGAATAACGAGCCGGCGGATTTGTATTATGTTTATCGGCGCGGAGAGCTAATAGATTTAATAAATCATTTTCAATTAAAGTCGGAAGTTCTTGCTCTTTAGTTTTTTCCGGCCAAATTTTTAAATAACCAGGGAAAATTAACATTTGGCCATTGGCCCTGAATATATAATTATTTTTTTTGTTATCTTTTTCTTCCGCTTTAACATCAATAACTGTCGCTGCTAATTTAGCGGCGCTCATTTGGCTCGCGACCGCTCTTTGCCAGATTAGACGATAGAGACGCTCTTGGTTTCTATCAAACTTAGCACTTAATATTTCCGGAGTGTTGTTAACTTCCGATGGTCTTATTGCTTCGTGGGCCTCTTGAGCATTTTTATTTTTATTCTTATAAAATCGGCCACCTTCTGCTGCGTATTCTTTACCTAGATTTTCTTTTAACCAAATGTTGGCTTCACCGGTAAACTTCGGCGATAAATTTAATGAATCGGTACGCATATAGGTTATATGCCCCTCTTCATATAATTTTTGTGCAATCGTCATTGTTTGTTTAGCACTGAAACCGAGATGACGATTAGCGGATTGCTGTAAAGTTGAAGTTGTAAAAGGAGCGGATGGATTTTTGCTAACTTGTTTCTGCTCAATTTTATCAATCTTATAAGTAGCCGTTTCTAATATATTTTTTAACTCCTCGGCGCGGTCCGCTTTTAAGCTAAGCTTGTTAAAGGTTTTATCTTGAATTTTATATAAGTCGGCCGTAAACTCTCCTTCTTTTTCTTTAGCTTTTAAATCGGCCGATATTGTCCAGTATTCTTCCGTGTTGAAAGCCTTTATTTCATTCTCTCTTTCAACTATAAGTCTGGTCGCCACGCTTTGTACTCTTCCGGCTGATAATCCTTTAGCAACTTTTTTCCATAAAAATGGCGAGAGCTCGTAGCCCACTAAGCGATCCAAAACCCGGCGAGCCTGTTGAGCATCAACCATATCTATATTAAGTAGGCGCGGTGCTTCTAAGGCTTTTAAAATAGCTTCTTTAGTAATTTCATGGAAGACAATTCTTTTAGTTTGTTCTTCTTTTAAACCCAAAGCCTTTATTAAATGCCAGGCGATGGCCTCTCCTTCGCGGTCTTCATCAGAAGCAAGAATTACTTCGCTTGCTTTCTTGGCAGCCGCTTTTAATAAAGCAACCGTTTTCTTTGCTTTAGTGGGAATAACATATTTTGGAGTGAAGTCATGTTCAATATCAATCCCCATTTCGCTTTTTGGTAAATCACGAATGTGGCCGAATGAAGATTCAACTAAATAATTTTTATCTAAAAATTTAGTAATTGTTTTAGCTTTAGTTGGTGACTCAACTATTATTAAATCCATATGAAGTAAAATTAATTTGTTATTTAAAGATTAATATATACTATAATTTCCGAAGTCATTTTTAATTAAATCTTTAATCTCTAATATACTTAGTGTACTATTTATTGTTGTCGTGTCAAGTTTAGAATTTTTAATGATTTC
>CAIVBF010000155.1 GCA_903904095.1 uncultured bacterium
AATTATTTTTTATTTTTTTTCTTATTTGAATTCTTGTGTTTCCGTATAGTCCCAAACCGGTCCGACCGAAATAACTTTGCCATCATCAACCTGGTGGATTAAAATCAAAAGTTTTAAGTGGCTTAAATCGCCCCTAAGGCTTGTTTTTTTTATAGAAGACTTAATTATTAATTGCTTATTATTTGAGGTGTTCGGGGTTATTTTCAATTGTTTAGCAAAATCGGCAATAGCATCGTTATCGTTTTGATCTAACTTCTCCCCTTGAATTTCTTTAATAATAATTTTTCTGAGTATACTTAAATTATTATTAGCCGAATTAAGGCCCTGAGAAACTAAAGCAACTTCTTGATCAACTTGCAGAGCGGTTAACATTTTCAAGACCATGTTATTGGTCGCCAAGAGCTCGTTCACTAAATTTAAATTCGGTTCTATATAAGAATTATCACTCCAACCAGAATAATTATTAAGGCCAACTCCTCTGAAAATCTGATTAACAGAAAATTTTTCCAAAGGAAGTTGCAAACTAACCCAAGCCCCTTCAGCTGTTTTCAGTGATTTTAATTGCCAAGCATTGGATTTCGTAAAAATAGGCTGAGAGTTTTCATCAACGTTCAAGAAATCTTTGATATAAGCGAGTGTTGACCAATAATTGCTTGTTTGCCAAATATTATTTTTATTTAAATCATTGCGCAACTTATCGGCTTCATCCTTATAATTAGTATAATTAGTATTTTCAGCAAAATAATCGTTAGCCGTAACCGGTTTAGCTAAATTAACAATATCAAGAGCTACTCCATTACATCTCTGTATTAAACTGCTGATCGTACAACTAGTAATATTGTCTTTGGCCGTTTTAATCCCTAAATATTTACTAACATTTGGAGCACTTAATTTATTGAACAAGTAACTGTTTGGCCAATAAGAATCTGTTAGCATCTTAAAACCAATCTGCGGCCGCTCATCTGGGTTATCCTTATCATACGCTCCTTGAATTTCTAGCATGCCATAAGCTAAAATCTTTGTCTTTAATTTTTCAAGATTACTAATGGCTGACTTATTTTTATCATCAAACAATTGGGTAATATTATAATCATCACCAAAGACAGCCACTAAAGAATCCCGATACTGCAGATACGACAAATCCTCGCGCAGACCTTTAAAGAATGACATTACTTTATAAATCCGAGCCCATTTATTTTTAAGATCCGGCAAATTAGCCGCGTCGCTTGAGATTAAATTAGCGGCAATAAAATTAATTCGCCAATCTTCTTTATCTAGTAAGCAATTCGGACAATCTTTATCGCGATAATAAAGAGGAAAAACAGAATTAAGCCACTTAGTCGTTAAGTAAAAGTTATTTAACTTAACATTAACCCTATACTCCGAGGGAACGGAAAAATCGCTATAATTCTGGGCATATAAAAGAACCGGAGATTTTGTCTTAGCTTTACCCTCACGAATAAATTGCTCTTCACGTAAAACATCATCGCGTAAATAAGGAGGGATAACAAAATAATATTTATCCACTTCGGCCGGTAAAAATTTACTTTCATCATCAACAACGCCTTTTTTAGCAATTTGATTAGGCGCTGGCTTTAAGAGTTCCAAGGAAACCGCGAAAAAAGCCATTTCCAACCTCTCCCCTTCTAAGACGGAATCGCTAACATCGCCAACGGCCGCTAAACGTGATTCATAACGATTTTTAGCAGCTGTATATAACTCTTTATTAATGCTCCAGAGATTATCATAAAAAACATTTTCTTCAATATCTTTAAAAACTTTCTTTAGAATATTTTGGTAATAATAAATTATAAAATCTGAAGTAATCAGTGGAGAGATTTGTTTACTTTCTAAATTCTCGTAAACCCCATAAAACCCTGGATTCTCTTTCTCGTAAGGATTAACAATAGTTGAAAAGCCGTTATTATTTAGATCATCTAGGGCCGGATCTAAATTTAGCTTGCGCGATAAATCATAGTAATTTAAGACATCAAGTTTAACATTAAGCGGTAATTTATAATCAGTGAATTTCGGCGTTATAGTATTATCAGGCGCTTTATAAAAATCAGGGAAAGATAAATATTCAACGACCAGATTGGACAAACTAGATGAGGCATCGGTTGAAGTAGAAGTTAAGGGCACAGTAAAATCAGGCAAAACCGGCGAGCTTGAAGTAGTTACCGGGTTTACTAGGGTATTATCAACTTTAACATTTTTATTAGCTGTATATTTTTTAAAGATAAAGAAGCCAGCGCCAGCTAAAATTAAAACTCCGATAATAATAATTAAAAAAATTATCTTTTTCTTATTTGGATTATCTGAATCATCGGAATTAGTCTGATCGTTATTCTGGTTAGTTGATAAAATTATTGGCTCCTCAGATATCATAAATTTATTTTAAATATTTATATTTATTCTGCAAATGATCATTATAATTTTTTGCATAATATATATTACCGTCCTGAGCGGTTAAAAAATAATTATAATCTGTCTTGGTTGGATAAATAGCCGCTTCAATCGCCAGAAGCCCGGGATTGCAAATCGGGCTGGGCGGAAGACCGCGGTATTTATAGGTATTATAAGGTGAAGAATTGTTTAGTTCTTCACCGCTATGTGATGGCTTTCCGTCTTTAAAAATATAAGAAAGAGTTGCATCGGACTGTAGGGCCTGATTATTATCAAGACGATTCCAAAATATACCGGAAACTATTTTTGCATCATTATTATCCTTTCCATAGAAGGGCGCTTCTTTTTCAATAATTGAAGCCATAATAATAATTTGAGGGAGGGTCTTTCCTTGCGCCTTTATATCCGCCAGCATTTTCAGGGTTAGTTTATTATTAAAATTATCTAACATTCTTACAACTAATTCATCAACGGTTGAACTAGCATAAATACGATATGTATCCGGGAATAAATAACCCTCCAGACTTAATAACGGTTTTTTTTGATCTAAAAAAGAAAACTGGGGCGCAAATTTAGTTGAACTAGCCGAGCTAATAACTTCCAGAACTTCAGAAGATGTCCACTTCCCACGGCTAGAAAAATAGTTAGCAATATCTTGATTAGTCCAGCCTTCCAGAACTTTAACCGTTTCCTCTGCCCTATAGACTATCTTTGGCGGCTGTTTTTTATAAAAAATATTTCCAATATTCCTAAGGGACTTAAACTGGGAAGCTAAAAATAAAAGAAATAGTAAAACAGCTAATAAAAATATTATAACCGGGAGTAAATAAATTTTATTTTTTTTTGTTATAAACATTAAATAGAAACTAAATCTTATTAATTTTTAATTTAGCCTCAGCCGCTCTTTTAATCATTTCCGAGCTAGCTCTGATTTTTTTTCCTAGTCCATCAACTAATTTAATACCTAACTTCTGGCAAATCGGATATTCCGGGACATTACTAAGGTTGTGGCGATCGCCACCATTAGCAAATATATCAGGACGAACTTTAGCCAATGTTTTAATTACCGGTATTTCCCCGTTTTCTAATTGATAATCATCAACCGCCAAAACTACTTTATCAACATCACGAAGAGCGGCAATGATTCGCATTCTATCCTTTTCATTCATAAAAGGCACTCTTTTTTTAAGCTTAACTTGCTTATCGTTATTAATAATAACTACTAATTTATCGCCGAGTTTTTTAGCTTTTTCAATCATTTCAAGATGACCGACATGAAGCGGATTAAAATAACCGGAAACAGCGACGACAATCGGCTTTTTAACGAATTTTTTTATTTTTTTTGTGGGCTTCAACATATTTAAAGAATATTAATTAGATGTCTATATTATAACAAATTTAGAGATAAAATAAAAATTAAAAATGCGAATGAAAAAATCGTCTTATGTCAATATAACACTATCGGTAATTTATATGCTAAAATATTAAAATAATAATAAATATTAAAAATATGACATTTCGTGAATATCAACTTAAAGCGAAAGAAACCGCTAAATACCCAGAAAAAGACCATAATTTTATCTATGCCGCCTTTGGAATGATGGGCGAGGCCGGAGAAGTATCCGAAAAAATAAAAAAAATATGGCGGGATAAGAATAAAGAGGCGAGCGTTGAAGATAAATTAGAAATTAAAAAAGAACTAGGCGATGTCTTATGGTATTTATCGCAAATTGCTGAAGAATTAGGAATTAATTTTGATGACGTCGCTGAAGCAAACATAATTAAGACGCAGTCTCGCTTAGAACG
>CAIVBF010000156.1 GCA_903904095.1 uncultured bacterium
CCGGCCAAAAGATAAATTATTTGAGTAAAGCCTCGGTAATTAATACTAAAATTAATAATGATCGGGCCATTAAGGAAGAAAAATACTTTTCTCTGCCGGAGTCTCAACAGAATTTTGATGATTTGAGTTTTAAATCAAGCCAGGACGGTTCTAATTTCGCGTATATTACTAGAAGTGATAATAATGAAACTTTATATATAAACGGCAAGGAAACAGCTAGTAATGAAAAAATCAGCTTTATTGAATTCAGCTCTGATGGACAGCGTTTTGCGTATGGAATAAAAAATAATAAAAAAGATCAGGTTGTTTTAGATGGTCAGGCAGGTCAAGTTTATGACTGGATTTTTATGCCTTACTTTTTTACTCCCGATAATCGTTATTTTGTTTATAAAGCCAGGAAAGACGAAGGGGATGTTATTGTTTTTAATAATATTGAAAGTAAAGCTTATGACAAGATCTATTCAATATTCGTTACTAGCAATAAAAAACAATTAGTTTTCTACGCCCGCAAAGCTTTAGAAATATGGAAAGTAACGGTTAATTTAGACGACTTATCTTTTAAATAATGATTTATGTCTGCTTTATTTGAGCTACAAAAGGAATTAAAAAAAGCTGCTAACAAACCAAAGGCAGCTATTTTGCAAAGATTTTTTAAAACCGGACCGGGTGATTACGGTGAAGGGGATATTTTTTTAGGAATTACGGTCCCAAGACAAAGGGAAATCGCTAATAAATATGCTAATAGGCTTGAATTATCAGATATTCAGATACTATTAGACAGTAAAATACATGAGAGCCGTTTGATTGCGCTAATGACTCTAGTTTTTAAATACGAAAATAATAAGGAAGTTTTAAATAGAGAAAAAATCGTTAAATTTTATTTGAAAAATACTAAAAATATCAATAACTGGGACTTAGTTGATTTATCGGCTTACAAGATTATTGGAGAATGGCTATTAGTCAATCAAGAAAAGATTGAGCTTCTAGATAAGTTGGCTATTTCTAGAAACCTCTGGGAGAGACGGATAGCCATGATTGCTGCCTACGCTTTTATTAAGAAAGGGGAAACAAAAGATGCCTTTAGAATAGCTGAGAAACTTTTAGGCGATTCGCACGATTTAATTCATAAAGCAGTTGGCTGGATGCTTCGCGAGATTGGCAAAAGAGTTAGTGAACCCGCTTTGCTTAAATTTTTAAATAGGCATAAGAGCAAAATGTCTCGGACAACTCTTCGTTACGCGATTGAGAGGCTCCACCGGGAGCAAAGGGACTACTATTTAAAGAGTTAATCAATTTTCAGCCCTGTTTTATTGTAGTTTTTAAAAGTTATGCTATAATAATAAATATTAATTATTAGTTTAATTTAATAAAATTAAAAGATATGAGTGAAGATAATTTAAAGAGTAGTTGGGGGCCAAAATTTGTCCTAATGTTAGTTGCCTTAGTTCTGGTCGCTGGCATAATTGTTATTTCTATTCTGCGTGATCGCTTAGTTAATAACCAATTCCGCTCCGTAACAATTACCGGGCAAGGGAAGGTTTCCTACTCGCCGGATTTAGCGATTGTTACTCTCGGGGTTCAGATTGATAAGGTTGCTAAGCCAGACGAGGCTTTAAATCAGCTTAATACTAAGGTAGCGAGTATTATTAAAGCGGTTAGCGCTGTTGGTATAAGCGCCAATGATATTCAGACGCAAAATTATTCTCTATATCCGCAGTATGATTATAAGGATAATGTTTCTAGTGTTACCGGTTATAACGCTAATGAACAATTAGTTATTAAAGTTAAGGAATACGATAAAAATCCGGATAATTTAGGCAAGATTATCGCTGCTGCCTCAAAAGCGGGGGCTAATCAAGTCAATAACCTAAGCTTTGATTCATCTCGTTTAAATGATTTAAAGCAGGAAGCACGTGTTAAGGCGATTAGCGACGCTAAAGATAAAAGCTCTGCTTTAGCGGCTGCTGCCGGAGTAAAATTAAAAGACATTAGCGGTTGGTATGAGAATTTTATTCAACCTCTTCCGTATGCTACCGATATGAGTGCTAAGGGCGGTATTGGAATGGGCGGCGGAGGCGGCGCTGTAGCACCAAGTACGCCGACTAGCGATCGGGAAGTTATTATTGAAATTGGGGTTACCTATAATTTAAAATAATACAATAAAATAATTAATTATTATGAACGGAAATTCTCCGGAATCTGGCTCTAATCGTAGCCCCCTTAACGGCAAAACGGTTTTAATCGTTAATACCTATAAGAAACTTTTTATCAAGAAGGCAAAAAGTTTTGGTGTAAAAATTATTACTCTCGGTAAAGAATCTAGTACGCTTGCTCCTTACCTTGATTATCATATTAATACTGATACCGCTAATCATCCCGAAGCTTTGGCGGCGCTTGAGAAATTTTTGGCCGAACATCCGGAAGTTAAATTAGATGGTGTTTTAACTTTCTGGGAAGATGACGTACTGCTTACTTCAAAAATAAGTGATCGCTATAAACTAATAGGCACGCCATACAAAATCGCTAATCGTATACGAAATAAATATTTATTTCGTAAATTTTGTGCTTCAAATAGCTTGCCAACTGTTAAGTTTGGAAGCTTGAAGAGCCCTAAAGATTTAGAGGAAATAATTAAGACTTTTAAATTTCCTTTGGTTGTTAAGCCGGTTTATGGAGCGGCCAGCGCCTTTGTTATGAAAGTTGATAATGAAGAAGAGTTTCGGGAGAGCTACGAATACATTAAAAAAGAGATTTCTACAAAAGTTGAATCAGCTTTAAGCGACGGTTTAGAGATTTTTGTTGAAGAATATATTGACGGGGACGAAGTTGATCTTGATATGCTTGTTCAAAACGGTAAACTCAAATTCTGTGCAATTTCGGATAACGGTAAAACTAAAGAACCATTTTTCATTGAGACGGTCCGCATGACTCCTTCAAATCTACCGCTTAAGAATCAGAATGAGCTTATCGCTATGGCCGACGAGGCCTTAGAGAAACTGGGTATTTTAAATGCCGTTGTGCATTTTGAAGCAAAATCCACTACTAACGGCCCGGTACCGATTGAAATTAATTTACGCCTTGGTGGCGATGAAGTTTATCCGAGCATTAAAGTTGCTTGGAAAATTGATTTGATTGAGAATGCTCTAAAGATTGCTTGTGGCGTGTATTTGCCAAAAATAGAAGCTGATAAAGGGCCTTATAAATATCTATGTGCCGAAACTTTCTCTTCCGATCATAGCGGCATTCTCGTTAATTTAGATATTGATGATAATCTTGAGAAGCTGCCTTATGTTGAGGAATTTGAATTTGATAAAAGAATCGGCGACTCGGTTTTAGCTCCGCCCGATGGCTATGAATATCTAGGCTGGATTTTAGTTTCGGGGATTAACGCACTTGATGCGCAGGATAATTTGAGTGAAGCTAAGAAAGGAGTTAATTATGATGTGGCAAAATTTCATCCCGCTTCTTCAATCGGCAAGACGGCGCGCCGCACACCCTTTTCTGCTTCGGTTATAAACAGAGAAATACTAAAGCGCGGTTCAAAGATTGAAAAAATTAGACGAATGGAAATCTCTAACCAACGTAATCTGCACATTGGAATCGCTTGTAACTTGTATGACGAGAATGCCTCTGACCAAGAAACGGCCGTTGAGAACGATTTAACCGTCATCGGAAAAGATATTGAGAAATATTTATTAGAACGCGGTTATAAAATCAGTTTTTTTGATTTTAATAATTTACCGAAAGCCTTTGATGATTTAAAAAATAGCGATGTTGATTTGGTCTTTAATGTTTGCGAGCGTATTAATAATTCAAGCTTGCTTGAGCCACATGTCGCTTCAATTATGGATACCTTACAGATTCCTTATACCGGCTCAAATCCTTTTACGTTAGGGCTCTGCATTGATAAGATTAAGGTTAAGAAATTATTAAATTACCATAAGATTCCTACTCCAGAATGGGATTATGTTTATTCGCTTGATGATGATATTCGCGATGATCTAAAATATCCTTTAATTGTTAAGCCGGCCAATACGGATAATTCAATCGGAATTACTAATGATTCTATCGTTAGAAATAAGGAAGAATTATATCGTCAACTAAAGGTTGTTATTGAGGTTATCGGTCGTCCGGCCTTAATTGAGGAGTATATTGAAGGCGATGAGTATGACGTGCCGATTATTGGCAGTTCCGAAGAGGATTTAAGAGTTTTGCCTCTATCACGTTCTATTTTTGATAATATGCCGGCTGATAAATGGCATATTTATCCCTTTGAGGCTAAATATACCGATGATCCTGATTATAAAAAAATTATTGTTCAAAGACCGCCAAAAAATATTAGCAAGAAACTTGAGGCCTTAATCGGTGAAATTGCCCTTGATACTTATAATATTTTAGATTGCCATGATTATGGTCGGATTGAAATTAGAGTTGATAAGAATAATAATCCTTATGTTCTAGAACTTAATCCGAATCCGTCCCTGGATATTGAAGGTTGTTTTTCTGCTTCGGCGGAAGTAATCGGTTTGGATTTTGGAGATTTCTTAGAAGAAATCATTCGCCTAGCTATTAATCGTTATAAAAACAATCCGCCTTATTATCATCTCCAGTCGTCAATGATGTAAAAATATGATTGAAATTAAGATTATAAGCGACCTGGAAGAAGCTAAAAAGCTTTGGAATTTATTATCGCCTGAAGAAACAATTTATGATCTTTGGGCTTTTCGTTATTGTTTTTATAAATACGAGAATTATTCTTTAAGTTTTATTACCGCCTACGATAATAATGAACCGGTCGCTCTACTTCCTTTGCAGTATAATGAAAAAGATAAATGTTTAGAATGCTTCGCTGAAGAGTTTATGGAAGAAAGTCGACCCTTTTTTAAGTATGGTTATGAGTATTTAATATCAGAACTCTATAATAAAATAGAAAGGACGGCCAAGCTCTACGACATTACGGAAAATAGCGAAACGGATGAATTTACAAAGGCGATGCCGCTTGAGGATTATAAATACTTTTTGCCTCTAGAAAATTATAAAGGTTTTTCTGATTTTTTAAATGACCGGATGAATGCTAAAAGGAAAAGGAGTCTTGTTAAAGAGATAAAAGAAATTGATGATCAGAAGATTAGCGTTGAAATTTTTAAAGCCGGAGAACTTAATAAAAAAGAATTAGACGAAGTCGCCGAGCTCCTGTTTAATTTTAATTGTGCTAGTTTTGCCGCCGAATCCTACTTGCAGAAAAAAAGCGAGAGGGAGGCGCATCGCGACTTGTTTGATCTTGATTTAGATTGGCGTTTAATAGTCGTTAGTATTAACGGGAAAAGAGAAGCTCTATCATTCAGCGTTGTTTATAAAAATACCTGGTATTATCTTTTGACCGGAGTTAATTTTAAGAATTTTCCGGGATTAGGGAAGTATCTTGTTAAAGCTAACATTGAAGAAGCGATAAATAATAAGGTAGGAGTTTATGACTGCGGACTTGGCGATTGCGGCTGGAAACATCTATGGCATTTTGATAAAAAACCGCAGCATCTTTTTATAAAGTAAATCGGCTATGATTAAAAAAATTCTTATCAGCGATTTGAATGAAGCGGAAAAAATTTGGCGAGTTTTGTCGCCAGACGGGATGATTTATGATCTTTGGGATTTCCGTTTTCCTTTTTATAAGGTTTATTCCTACCCTCTATATTTTTACGCGGTTTATGATAACGATGAACCGGTCGCTCTTCTACCCCTGCAGTTTAATAAGGAATGGGGCGGCCTTGAGTTTATTGCCGAAGAATTAGCTTACGATAATAAGCCTTTTATAAAAGCCGGCTATGAATATTTAATTCCCGGATTATTTAATGATTTAAATATTAAAACTAAAATTTTTGATATTGCCGGGATTGATGAGTTTACAAAAAATCTACCGCTAGAAGAAAATTCAGTTTATTTTTATGATATCGCCGAGTTTAAAAAATTTGACGATTTTTTGTTAAGCGCTTTTCAAAACGGCCGAAAGCGTTATAATTTTAAAAGGCTTTTTACTAATTTAGAGAGGGATCATGAGGTAAAAGTAGTCTATAATGACTTCTCCGATCTGGAACTATTAATGGATTTTAATGTTAAATATTTCGGCGAAGAATCTTATTTAAGAACTCCCGAGGAGCGCCACCCATTTTTTGATTTAATCAAATTGCCGTTTAACTGGAATATGATTACGATTGAGGTTGACGGTAAAAAATTAGCCGTTTCCTTGTCGCTTATTTATAAAGATATTTACTATTATTTAATTGTCGGCTCAGACATAAGCGAGGTACCGGACGCTTTTAAATATTTAACAAAAGTAAATTTAGAAGAAGCGATAAAAAATAAAGCGAAAATTTTTAATTGCGCTCTGGGTCGGGGCGGCTGGAAAGAATACTGGCATTTAGGGAAATACCCGCAGTATGAGTTTATAAAATAGTTATACCCATATTTGCCCTTTGTTTATTGGCATATTTATTTGCTTGTGCTATAATATACTTATAAACATTAGAGATTATAAAATAGCTTGTTGAAAACTATTATAAACAAAGCTTATTTCTCGGTATTGGCAGTTTAAAAATGTTTATAAAAAATTGTTTGTTAATTTATTTAAGATAAAAATCATTTTAATTGGATCTTATTAACTGTTTTGTTTAATTACAAATCATTAATTAGGCCCCATGCTAAAATTATGTCAAAAATGACAAAATCACAGATGATCGCTACCTTATCCGAAAAAACTGGCTTAAGCAAAAAAGACACAGCTGGTTTCATGGATGCTTTAGCTGATTTAGCTTATGTTGAAGTTAAGAAGAATGGTGAATGTATCGTTCCTGGCTTCGGTAAATTAGTTAAGGTTAAGAGAAAGGCTCGTGAAGGTCGTAACCCAGCAACTGGCGCAACTATCAAAATCCCGGCAAAAACTGTTGTTAAATTCCGTTTAGCAAAAGCGGTTAAAGACGCTGTTCTATAATATTTTTTCTAAAATTTAGAAAATATCTCAAAAACAAAAATCATCCCGTCGGAATCCGGGATGGTTTTTTATTTGTAAGCCTTTCGGTCGCTTTTAAGATACAAAAAACCTGGCC
>CAIVBF010000157.1 GCA_903904095.1 uncultured bacterium
AAGTTTTTTCCTCTTCTTGAATTTTTGCTATTTTTTCTTCCTCTTGAGCTATAATCGCCTGCCTTTTTCTTTCATTAAATTGCCCGATACGATCAATACTCGCCTGGCGTCTTTCCTCTTCAATTTGATTGTCGTTTTCGCTCGCCATAACTATTAAAATATATTTTCAATTACTCCTAAATTATACACTAGCCAATAATATTTTAATAGTTTTTTTCGTATCTATTATTTCTATTTAACTCCGTAAAATCCCCAGTTATCAGTTACCTTAATTTGGATATTCTTCGGACCGCTTTGATTATAGTAATGGTAAAAACTATGCGGAGTTAAGCCGGACGGACGAGCGTCCTGGCCGGTGATAACCTGGTCTGATCCATCACCCCAGTCAATATAAATTTCCTTTAGCGGCTGCTGTTCTTTATCAATCTCGCTATTAAATTCTAAACTATAGATGCCGCGTTGCGGTAAATCATAAGGACTAGCCGAACCAAGAGAGGCGCCATTCAACTTTAGATTTACGTGAGTTACTTTCGGATATATTGGGCAGAAAGAAGATAAAGAAGAGTCAATGCGAGGATTACTGCTGCATTGCGTTTTAGGAGTAAAATCAAAGGGAGTATCTAAATCGGCAGCATAAGAAGACCCGTCATAAGAATAGGAGGAATATTCTTTAAGAAATAAATTTTTTAGAATTTGTTTGTAGTCAGGTAAAATAACCGAATGATTACTTAAGGGCTTATACCATAAAGGTATGCAGACCCCATAACCGCCATCACCACATGTTTTCTTATTTAAATTAAAGTTAGGGGAGATGGAAACCGGGTCAACTAAACAGTAGACATCGGGATTTAAACTACAAGAGCCAATACTAGCGCAGCCGCTTCCCGAGCATCCATAAGGGCGACCGGCGAAGACGTCTTCTTTTTGTTTTGCAGAATACTGATCACGTAATTTAATCGCTTCACTGCTTAAAAGATCAATATCGGTCGGTAAGACAGCTGCTCCAAATGGCGTATTCTCGCGATTGCGTCCATAACGAGAAATCGCGTAAGAATCAATATTAGCGTATGATTTTAAGTCTTTTTCGGTGGCTGGGACTTTGTCATAATTATAAATCAGAGGAGTAACTTGATATAAGGGCGAGGTCGTCGCTAATCCGTCAACGAAATTTTTTGATTCGTCTATATTACCGCATCCTGTCCCGGTACAAGTTCCCGTAAAAGAGGACGGACCGTCATATACACCCCAGCCGACATTATATTTTTCGCCATTACACTTATCCATATCCGTAACTGTAACGGACTTGGTTGTTCCTGGTAATAATTTACTCTGGTCGGGAACGCATAATATCTTAGTAAAGTTTCGTCTGTCATTCGGCCAAGTTCCGCCATAATCATGATAATAACTAATCCATTCAACATAATTTACATCATTAAAAACAGTTCCATCGTCTATTCCTGTTTTACATCTGTTATTAGTTTTCGTACAACCCTCTACCCCGCTTCCGCCATTATTACCATCTGCTCCGAAAATCTTAGCCCCAACTCTCTTTTCAACTAAAGACAAATTACCGCCGTACCACTCACCGTTAGTTTGTAAAAAATACAATGGAGTTGTAATCGGATACAAAGATTTACTACTAACTCTATCGCTCCAAGCGACATTGTTTCCATTACTATTTACGACTTGTGAAAAACTGTCGCAAGTAAGGCGAAAATTTCTCTCCGGATCAGAACCGGATACTAATTTCAAATTTTCTTCACTGCCCGGCGGGTTGCTATAATCATAAACACGAACCGGATTTTCAATATTTTCGTCAAGATTCTCCATTAAAGACGTTTCAATAGCTATACCATGAGCAGTAGAAAATTTGAAATCTTTATAAAATAACCCATTATAAGGAGCCCAACCAACTTTAAAACTAATAATACACTTGTCAATAGAATCATACTTACTGAAAGAAACAGATTTTTGGGTACCTAGGAGAATACTACTTTGCTTAGGGACACAATAAACTAAAAGTTGTTTATTATCATAACCATTCTCCCCGTATACGGCACTATAATCAGAAGAACCACAAATTTTAAATGATGTTGCATCGTCAAGGCACGTACAACTCTCATTTATATTAATGCCTTTTTCGCAGCCCAATGGCGCATTTACACCACCGCTACCATCGCTCGTAACTCTTGAAATCAAATCGCCAATATCAGTATGCCCTCCCGCAAAAGCCAGCATCGCTCCTGATCTCTTCTCAACTAGTGCAAACTGTCCGTTAACCTGAGTACAATAGCTTAAAGGCGCTAATCCATTATAACCAGCCGTAGCTTTACCGGTATTAGCCGAATTAATATGATCAACCGGGTACCACAGAGAGCAAACCGCCGGGTTCTTTAGATCATGCTCAAGACAATAACCCTCAAAACCATCCTTAGTTAAACTATCATTACAAGTTAAACTGGTCGCTTCCGGATAAAGACGACATTCTCTGGCAACATATTGGCTAGGAGCAGTCTCTAAAACCGGTTCAATATTTAAATCATCAAAATAAACATTACCATCCTTATCGCTAGTATCCGAACCTAATTCAACCCTATAGATATTCTTACTATCCACGGCCTCATCTTTAGTGTGGAACTTTAAAATCTTCCTTTCCCAGCCACTATTAGCGCTAACAGCGTCGCTAGTGAATACAGTAGTGAATTTATCATTACTTAATAAAGAATCTTTTGACTTAATATAAACTTTTCCAGCCACTCCGGAATTATGAGTATTAATTAAGAAACTTAAATAATAATCTCTATTAGGTAGTAAAGAAACACCGGAACCGGCGATTTGCGGTGAAATTAAATAACCAGAAATAACTTTTAAATATGATTTGCCGTTGGCTGGATAATCAGTCGGGGCTCCGACTTTTTCTCTAACTAATAATTCTTTCGCTAAATTTTTATTGTTGGCGAAGTTGCAATTGCCTCCGGCACTGCTATCGCGAACACAACTTAAAGATGGAACTAGATCTTCAAAATTATAATGGAAATCCGAATTAAGCCCGACTTCTTTCATTCGTCCAAAATAATATTTACCCATCAAAGAATAACCGCTAGAATCTTTATTGACTTTAGGATCAAAAACTCTAGCTGAAGTATTACTTGTATCAAGAAAATCAGCGCAGGTTTTATTATCCTCGCTCAAACGATCGCATTCGCCAAGAGCATAGCAGGTTTGATTACCTTTTTCGTCTTTAACGTAAGTAACACAGCTCAACCACTTAGAACAGATTCTATTTGGCTTAACTTGAATTAATTTATTAGCATTGCAGGCGCCATTTGAAGTAGTATCGCAATTAGCCGGTGAAGACCCGACCCCAGTCGCGTAAGCGTTATTAATTAAGGAGTTAAAGCCATTAACACCATCAATATTCTTAACGCTTCTTTCGTTAAATAGAACACATCCTTGATCGGAATTTACTAGCCCATTACAAGTATTAGTGACCGTATCTAGATTATTCTTTAACTGATAATCAATAATGGCTGGTTTAAGAACAATTGTTTTCCCGGTTTTCGCACCGCTAATTGTCACTTCGGTTGGTCCGAAAGTATAGAACAATTGCGGTTGGCCACCGCCATCTCCAATCGTTATTTCTCTAGTACTTACTCCAAGAATATTATTGTTTAAGATAGTTTTGACATCAAGACTGAAACTTAATTTTGTTTCCCCGGAACCCTGAACCGCCGACTCAACGTTAAAGATATAAAGTTTATTAGAATCTAACATGAGCTTTCTGGTATCTCCAGCCCAACCATCTCTAACGCCGCCGATTAATTGATAATCAGGATTAGAAACTAGATTAGGAACAAAAGCGCTAACTGGATCAATATATTCAGTACAGGTTGACTCCTTAGCGTCGCATAATCCGACCGCTTGGTTAGGAATAGGGACTTGATTACCGACTCCGCCGAAACCTAAGGTCTTTAAAACAGAAGTACTGCAAGGATAACCGTTATTATCCGCTATACAAGTATTACCGCTGCCGCAATCAGCATCCTTAACACAAATAGCGCTATTTATTTCCATTCCTTCAATCTGACCGGTTTTATTTTTGTCGCAACGTTTAACCGGACTCTTATACCAAGCCTTGATTGAAGAACCAGACAATGTCTTATAAACACAAGTATTGTCGGCCGGGTCTTTGAAATAATAGGCCGACCCGCCATCGTCAGTCCATTTTTCACAACCGACAGAAGCTTGCTTACATAAGGTACTACTATAATTGTCCGGGTTATTTCTTTTGAAAACATCCGACCAGGTATTCACCGCTCCAACCTTAGTCCCTTGTCCCAAAAGACTACAGCCGGCGTCAGAAACATTACATAATTTACTTGAATCATAAACAGCATAAACAGCGCTGTCGCCAGGAACGGAAACACAATCCGGTTCATCGCTATCACATTTTTTGTTCTTGTTGGTATCATTCCAGACCCCAGGCCCGCCTGGACTATAGTTTTTAGTATCAATCATCTGTTCGCAACCGACGCCTGATTCAGCACATAATTTACTAAATTGTCTTAAATTATGCTGTACTTTAGCGCGATCGCTATATTGACGGCAACCAAGATTATAGTCAGATCCTTGGTAAACGGCGAAATTATCATAATAACAAGAATCAGGAATCACGCTAGAATTCTTAATAAGATAATACTTCTCGCTTATTTCGTTTAGAATAAAGTTATCAAAATAAAAATCATTATTAGCGCTAATAACTAAAACCTCGTTATTAGAAACCGTGTGATCTAAACTATCTAGGTTCGCTCTATAGATCTGCCATTCGTTTCCACCGTTGACTTTAACTTCACTGGCTGAATTAAAGTAACTCTTCTGCTGTGTTTCTTTATTATATAAATAAATCTTTAAACTAGTATCGGTAGTTGCTCTGGCGATAAAACTAACACTATAAGCAAATCCCTTCTGAACAGATTGGCCAACTTTTAACTGAGCGGCAACTCCATCAGAAGCTAAAATTTGTTTAATAAGCGGTGAACGGGCGATACTCGTCTGAACAGATTCTCCAATCGCCTGACAAGAACCGGCATTATTATTATATTTTAGTGAGTGTCCATTATTAGTATTAGCGATTGCGCTGCGGCTTAAGCCATTAGCACAATTAGAACTCCAGTTATTAGCCCCTTCAAAATCAGAAGCGGAAATTAAACGGATATTCTCACCATTACTGCCATTATATTCACGGCAGTCTTTAGCAGAGGCCTGGCAAGTTTTACCTTCGCTAGGGATTGCCTGATAAACACAAGCTTTTTGATTAGAATCATAAATTCCGCCATTTAAGCAAACTTGGCAAGCAAGATTTTGCGCGTCCCAATTCTTATCAATCCCGGTGCATTGCGATGCCTGAGAAATACTTAAATCCAGATTTTTTTCCGTTAAACGATAAGCGTGGCAATTATCAGAACAAGTAATAGTTTTAGCAAGTAAATGGTAAGATACTTGACCGGCGGCATCATAAAATTCTAAACAATCAGAATTATAGCTAGGACTGCTTAGAGCTGAGTGATAAACGATACTATTGCATTGTACTACATCATCGGACGTTACTGCCGGACCGCTATTACCTTTCTTTAATGAGTATGATTTTAATTGATAACCATTTTCCGTTCCCTCCCAAGCATAATATGATCCGCAATCAATCGTTGAAGGCTTAATACATTGTTTTAATTCCGTATAATACTCTCTGGTTTCACCGCCCTGATTAAGAGAATCAAGATTAGTAAATTCATTACAACCGACCTCTTCAACGCTACATTTTTTAGCCGTACTTGGGATTAAATTTTCTCTTTGCGCGACATTGAAAGAATTTAAGCGAGAAATGTAAACATCATAATTTAGACATTCCTTTGGACATAGATCGCTGCTATTAACTTGAGCGGCGACTGAAAACTTATTAGTATCGGAACTATATAGTTCGCAGCCAACTTCTTCCCGATTACATTTACGAGCATAATTCTTACAAACACTCGGCGCATCATCCTTTAAACTATAGTTTTTAGAAGCACTGATTGGGTCAACATAACAAGATTTTTCTAAATAATTTGGTAATAATTTTTCATAAATTCTAGAAGTCCCATAAGCAGTATAACCATTAGAAGTATTGCTGGCCTCAAACTTAATATTTTTTATATAAGCTGTGACTTGACCGCCAGCACCATACGCCCCGACAAAGAAAGCCGGTTTATTAAAAGAATCTTTAGGTGATCTGGTTACACTAATTCTCTGCCAAGAATTTTTAGTGCTTATCTGACTATAAACAATATTGTCATCATATCCAATATTGGCCTGAATCATATCGCCTTCTACTAAATAAACATCGGCGCTTAAAGTATAGGCTTGTCCGGAAATTATTTGTAAGTTACTAGGAACTAATAAATTATTATCATCAGAGAAAACCGCGACCATGGTCTTTGAGCCAGCCGAACCGGTTGCCTCAAGTTTTAATGACTTAGAGTTAGCGATTGGATCTGATTGAGCGTCAACCATTGTCGCCTGCCAAGAACTCCCTTCGCCGTAAATAGGCCAGGCGTTAAGAGGTCCCTTAATATTAGTATCGCCAGTCTTATCGGCACTGAAATCAGAATTAATTATTAAATTAGTTCCACCTGATGTTTTAACTCTTAGTAGACCAGTACATCCTTCTTGGCTCTGGCTACAAGTACTAAAAGAAGCACTGCCGTTAAAATACATGCGTTGATCTGTACCCCAACGTACTGATCCATTCACATAGTCACCCATTAAAGAGTACTCCCGACAACCGGCGCTAGCCGCGTTACAATTAGAATAATCTAAAGTATTCTCTAAATAAGAAACTGATTTTGAAGTTGCTCCACCGTTGAAATTACGACAGGTATTATTTACCGGCTGACAAGAATCAAAACCGAAATCCCAAGTTCTCTTCTCTTCACTGCAGTAACCGTAGGCATCGCAGCTGCCATTACTTTTTTCCTTGATACAAGTCTGGCTGTCAGCGCAATAATCATCAGCCCTAGTTACGTCATAAGTACTTAGAGTATCCGGCTGGCCATTTATTCCCTTATAACCAGCGTTAACGGTAAAATTTAAAATTTGGCCGCCGGCTCCTTGTTTACTACAGTAGTTTAAAGGCGCTTTCAGAACCCAGTTAGGGTCAACTAAACCGCGGCACCATTCTGGATTAACCTGATCAAAACCAGAACTAAATTTCTTATAAGAACCTTTAGCATCAAAACAAGATAATAGGTCGTTCAGGGTCACGTTGCCCTTGCCGAGTCTGGTAGCTTCAGAAATAGCCACCTCCCAACCGACTGGCAGAATTAAATATTTACGTAAGATAGAAATATTTCTTAAAGTGTAGGCGTCACTGACACTATCACTGGTAAGACGCCAACTGCCATTAAGAGAGCCATCTTTAACAGCTTCAATAACGGTTTTATGCTCGGCAACCGCCTGCATGAATTTATTATCAATAACACAGTCGGTCGGTCCAGGGTTATCAGCGTTTTGACAGATTGATAATTGCGATAAAATATCAAAATTGGCCGGAGAACTAAAATCCGGCTGGCTAAGTTTACTGCTCGCTTCTTTAACTGCCCCTTCGCCTAAACTCGGGTTACTATTAGGATCGCTAAAGTCCTGGCTATTAGTCGTAAGCGAACCTTGAGCAGCCGTCTTACCTAGATTCTTCATCAAGGTATTAAAAGCAGTGAAAGCTGTCTGGGATAAAAAAGTATTTAGAGCATCAACAAAAGCATCCCCGGTATATGTACCAAAACTTTTAGCATATTGGTCGTAATTTCCTTTTGCATTGATCTCCGCTTGATTCGGTAAACTCTTACTGCCTCCGTTAATGAGTTGGGCGTCTAACCAACCGCCTTTGCCGACCAGAATATTGGTTGCCGCCTTAGCATTAACGTCAACTTTAGCAGCTGAATCAGCTTTAGCTGACAAATAAATACCCATGTCGTTACCAGTCGGACTAAAAATACCTTTAATATCATTTAAAAATAACTGATCATCGTAACCACCTTGAGTACTATTATATAAATCCTTTAAAGCTTTGACAGAATTACCATAGTTATCTAAATCACCCCAATTTTTAACGATATCAGTTGCCTTACAATCAGCCCCTTGTGTTCTGTTCTGTTCCGCTAAACCTAAAGTAATTTTTAACTTAGCGTCAATTGAGGACGGCTGGCAAATATTAAAAGCGGGGGTCGCTAAGCTAGAAGCGCTATTAGAAAGTAAACCGCTTGAATCTTTACAAACAACATTATTACAGCTTTGATAACAACCGGTTCTGGCCGAGGCCGAAAATTCCTTGGCTTGAGATTTATCAATATTGGCAAGTTCCTTAACTGAAGCGGAATAATCAGTATTACATTTATCCGTGCATAATTTTTTTTTATTAGCACAAGTATCGCAGATGCCATCGCATTTAGCAGTACACTCACTGTCGCTTCCGGAACACTGATCAAAACAAGTTTTTTTATCAGCCTCGCAATTAGAAGAAACCGTTAAGTTGTTGGCAAAATTTTCTAGATAGGCCCCGGCCGCCTCATCGCCGACATTAGCAACATAAGACCAAGGGTCGCTGATAAACAATGGCTTCTGTCCTTCACCACCGGAGCCGACATAATTAGCCGTATCAACGGCCACTTTGTTTAAAACCGTTCGGAGAGTTTGCTGAAAGGCCATTGAACCGCCCTTTTGCCATAGATACTTGAATGAATTAGTTATTTTCTGCCAAACACTATCCCCGGCTTTTAAGGCGGCGTTCATTGAGTCAAAGACTGGCGCCCCTTGAGCATTAACCGGAACAGGCTGAATAACTAAAAAAGAAAAGATCATTAAAACCAGCAAAAAAACTATTGCTAGTTTTCCCGGTTTCTCTGAATTCTTTTCCCCGAATTTAAAAAAAGATTTCATTTTATTCTTTTAATTAATTATTGTTTATTTTGCAAAGTTTCTTGATAGCTTTTCATTAGGTCTTCATCGCTAATCTGATCAAGCATTGATTTATCAGCGCCGCTAGTTAGTAATAGCTGCCTCAAAGTCGCCGCGTCTGCTTTCCCGTCCAAAGCGTTCTGGAGAATCTGCTGGCTGCCGCTAGCCATATCGGCCGGTAAGCTTAAACTCGGAGTTTCAATTGTAGACGTACTCAAAGAAGAATTGGTTGAAGAGGCAAGCGGAGCGATATCAGTGCCATTACAAACTTTACCGGTCGGACAATTAGGATCTGTGCCATTTTTAACCTCAACTCCATCCGGAATTCCATCGCTATCGGTATCTTCAAGATACGGCGAAGTATGATAATTATTTATTTCATCATAATCAGACAAACCATCGTGATCAGTATCAACTTGAGTAAGACTCATGGTGCTGGTTGAATTAGAAGAAGTTGTATTTGTTTTTTTATTGCTACTTGGCGTTGAGAACGGGCTAGTTAAACGATTATTAAATTCCCAGGCCCAAAAAATAACAATAATAAGCGCTAAAATTGCTAAAGCAAAAACAGCAATCTTTTGTTTTTGAGGGATATTTTTGAAAACTGATGAGTTTCGGTTGCGATCTTGCCAGTCGTTTTCAGGCATAAAAAACAAAATTAATTTAGTCTCTAAATTTGTTTTTATTATACCATAAATTGCAAAAAATCAGCAAATATTTTATACCAATCTTCAAGGCTTAAATCCTCTGCCCTGGTTTTCGGATTTAAATTATTTTTAATAAGTATTTTTTCAACCAAATCAGCCTGTATTTTAAAGCCACCGGCTAAATTATTTTTTAACATCTTTCGCTTAGCGCTATATCCGAATTTAACTAGACGAAAAAATTTCTTGTCTTCTTGTAAATTATAATCATGGCCTAAATAATTTTTAGCTTTTATATTAAACCTAATAATAGCGCTATCAACTTTTGGCGCCGGCCAAAAATTAGCCGCCTTAACCTCGCGGATAATTTCTATATCCGCATAATACTGAACGGAAATCGCTAGAATACTCATGTCACCTGGTTTAGCGGCGATTCTTTCAGCTACCTCATACTGTAACATTAAAACCATTAGTTCCGGTTTGTGGTTTAAACTAAAGATTTGTCTTAAAAATATTGAAGTAATATTATAAGGCAAATTCGCGACAATCTTATAAATTCCGTCAAATTCTTCATCAATATAAGAAGCGAGATTAAATTTTAAAATGTCTTCATTAATAATTTCAATATTATTAATACCGGCGGCATCAATTCCCATCTGTAAATAATGCGCTAAGTTATCGTCAAGCTCAACCGCTAGAACTTTTTTAGCCGTTGCCGCTAATTTCATAGTTAGAAAGCCGAGGCCGGGTCCGATTTCTAAAACTGAATCCTCGGATTTTAAGTCAGCCGCCTTAATAATCCCGTCATATATTTTTTCATTAACTAAAAAATTTTGTCCCTTGGAACGGCTAGGGGTAATCTCTAATAGTTTACAAATCTCTTTAATTTTTTGAGTTAAATCCATATGTTTAACAAATAATTAAGATTATATTACGCTCACTATTTTTTTCACGAGAAAATCTATTTTTATAAGTTTTCAGAAAGAAAAAAATAATGCTTCGCTTAAATATAATCTTAATTATTTTTTGGACAATAGTATTGTTTATAAATTAATTTCCAGCCCTACTGGAGCATGATCTGAGCCCATTATTTTATCTAAAATATAAGCTTTTTTTAAGTGTTTCCTAAGCTTAGCGGATGTGCAAAAATAGTCAATGCGCCAGCCGACATTCCGTTCTCTAGCACCCGCTCTAAAACTCCACCAAGAGTACTGAATTTTCTCCCCATTCAGCTCCCTAAAAGTATCAATAAAGCCAGCCTCTAAAAATTTAGTCATCCAGGCCCTTTCTTCCGGCGTAAATCCAGCACTTCCCTCATTATCTTTAGGCCGCGCTAAGTCAATTTCTTGGTGCGCGACATTATAATCACCAGTAATAATAAGGGGTTTTTTCTTGGCTAGTTTTTCAAAATATTTTAGAAGTTCATTATTGAATTCTAAACGATAAGCGAGGCGGCCAAGCTCGGAGTTTGAATTAGGAAAATAAATATTAACCAAATAAAAATCATCAGTTTCTAAAGTTTGCACCCTTCCCTCGTCGTCAAATTTAGAGATGCCGAAACCGTGATTAACCAACCAGTTATTTTTTAATAAATTATTTTTAACTAAAATTGCCGTTCCGCTATAACCCGGCCTCTTAGCACCATTAAAATATTCTTTATAATCGGCAAAATCAAATTCCGTTTCAAGCTTTTTAGCGTCGGAAATTTTTATTTCCTGCAGACATAAAATGTCCGGACTTTCGGAAATTAAAAACTCCTTAAAACCTTTCTTAACAGCCGCTCTAATTCCATTAATATTCCAGGAAATTATTTTCATGATAAGTAATTTAATTTATAGATATTTTATGTTATAATCAGATTATACTTTAAAGAAAGCTAATTTTCAATTTATTATTTTTTTATATGAGTCTAAACGAGCGTTTAAAATACGCGGAAATGAAAGCAAGGCACAGTAAAATGCTTCTTCCTTGGTATAAAAAATGGTGGGGCATTTTAATTATTGTCCTTTTCTTGTTACTAATAATTGATATTATTTTAATCTATACTCAAGAAGTTGATAAAATAAAAAATCCGGCCCCAATTGATGTTCAAAAGACTTTAGAAGAACAAAGAGCAATTCGCCAGCAAGCAGTTAAAGGAAAAGGCGATAACTATTCTTACGGAACAAGCACGCCGCAAATAACCATTATTGAATTCGCTGATTTCTCTTGCCCCTATTGCCGCGAATCCGCTGCCGGAATACGAAAAGTAACCGAAGAATATAAAGATAAAGTACAAATGATTTACCGCGACTACCCTCTCCATAAAAATTCTCTTGATTTAGCGCTTGGCGCTCGTTGCGCCGGCGAACAGGGTAAATTTTGGGAAATACATGATGTTCTTTTTGCCAATCAAGATCGGCTAAGCAGCAGCGTAACAGTAAAGGAAGATTTAAATTCAATCGCTTCCGAATTAAAATTAAATACCGAAAAATTTAATTCTTGTCTGGCAAGCCAGAAATATTTGGCTAGTATAAAAGCGGACTTTGATGACGCCGAAACCCTAAAAATTAAAGGGACTCCTTCCTGGTTTGTAAATAACTATGAACTTACCGGATATATATCCGAAGATAAATTCCGCCAATTAATTAATGGTTTAATAGAATAAATATGGAACAGATTAGAGTTCACGGACGAGGCGGGCAAGGTGTTGTTACTGCCGCCGAATTAATTGCTATCGCCGCCTATAATTCCGGAAAGTATTCACAGGCTTTTCCTAATTTTGGCGTTGAAAGAAGCGGTGCGCCGATTCAATCATATGCGAGAATAAGCGATAGCGAAATTATTACTCATGAACAAATTTATAAACCGACCGTTTTAATAATACAGGACGCGAGTTTAATCGGCCATGTTAATATTTTTGACGGGCACGATAAAAATACTATTATCATAATTAATGCTAATAAAAAAGATTATCCGAATTTAAAATTAAAAACTAAAAAGATATATTTTACGCCGGTGACCGAAACCGCTTTAGAAATTTTTGGCAAAAATATTGTTAACACTATTATCTTAGGCGCCTTTGCGAGGTATACCGGTTTAATAAGTTTAGAATCTCTAGAAAAAGCGGTTAAAGAGAAATTTAAAGGCAAGGGCGAGGAAATAATTAAGAAGAATATTTCGGCCATTGAAAAGATATATGAAAAATAAAAAAATAACTTTAGTTACTAAACCCAATACCGCCTTGAATAATAAGACCGGTCCTTGGCGCAATAAAAAACCGGAGACTGATTATAATATCTGTATTGGCTGTTCAATGTGCTCAAAAGTTTGTCCGGAAAATTGTATTGAAATGAAAGAAAATATAAATTATCCCGGGAAAATTAAACCAGTAACCGACTACGATTACTGTAAGGGTTGCGCCTTGTGTGTCAAAGAATGTCCGGTCAAAGCTATTAAGATGGTAAATGATTTCTAAAATATGTCTATAATGCATAAACAAATACTAGAAGGCTCAAGAGCAATTGCCGAAATAATAAAAAATATTAATCCCGATGTTGTTTCCGCTTATCCGATTACCCCGCAGACTCACATTGTTGAAGACTTAGCACAGTTTAAGGCTGACGGCGAAGCTAACTATGAATATGTCAGAGCGGAAAGTGAATTTGCGGCCGCCAGCATCGTTTTAGGCGCAAGCGCAACCGGCGCTAGAGTTTATAGCGCAACCAGTTCTCAGGGATTACTTCTAATGACTGAAGTAATTTTTAATATCGCCGGAATGAGATTGCCGGTTGTAATGACTTGCGCGAATCGCGCCGTTTCCGCTCCTATCAATATTTGGAATGATCATAGCGACACAATGTCTATCCGTGACGCCGGTTGGATCCAACTATTTGCCGCTTCAACTCAGGAAGCGGTTGAACAGCATATCTTAGCTTACAAGATAGCGGAGAAATTAAAATTACCAGTCATGATTAATGTTGACGGCTTTATTTTAACTCACGCTTATGAAACAGTAATGATCCCCTCCCC
>CAIVBF010000158.1 GCA_903904095.1 uncultured bacterium
ATTGGTCTTTTTGTTGTTTTTAGTTCTGTTTTTGCTCAGAGCTTCGGTATTAATGAGGTCGGTAACGGCTTAAACAATTCTTTGGCGACATCAGATCCGAGAGCAACGGCTGGTAGAATTATTAATATTATTCTCGGCCTTTTAGGCGTCATTGCGGTTGGGATTATTATGTGGGGCGGGTTTGTCTGGCTCACTTCAAATGGTGAAGAAGAAAAAATTAATAACGCTAAGAATATTTTACGAAATGGTGTTATCGGCTTAGTAATTATTTTAGCTTCTTGGGGAATAGCTTCCTTTATTTTAAGTAGATTAGGCGGCGCTATTAACGGTGGGAGCGGCAGTTCTTGCACGACTGGCGAAGTTCAGAATTGCGGTTGCGAGGGGACAATGACCTGTACTGATGGTAATTGGGGCTTCTGTGTTAATTCTAAATGCACATCTGATGATAAACCGACTAGTTGCGATTCTAGTCCTAATCCTGGCTGCCAAGCGGTTAATCAAATTTGTGATTCAGGGGATTATTGTGATAGCACAAATTGTAGCTGTAAACCGAAAGGCGGAGTTGGAGATTCTTGCGACGGCAATTTACAAAATCAAACTTGTAATCCTGATAATAATCTTTGTGGACAATATTTGAGTTGCAATACGGATACTTGTGTTTGTTTTGGTCCTCCAGTGATTACGGAAGTTAGTCCGGTCGGCGGTTTTTGCCAAGATAATCCTAATAAATCTTGCACTAAAGACTTTGACTGTGGCACAACTTGTAATTTAACTACGCCTAATGGCGCAGTTAATAATTTTATTACTATATATGGTAAAAGTTTTGGTACATATTCAGCTTCCAGCAGTAAAGTTATTTTTGAGGGAGTAAATAATCCTCGTGAAGGCAAGCAGCCAATTGAGTTAAATTCGGCTTGTATTAATTCATGGCAAGATAATGAGATTGTTATCGCTGTTCCGGCTGGTGTAAGCCCTGGTCCGATTAAAGTTATTAATAAAGATAATCTTAGCGATGAAACAAGTAATGATTATGGTCCGAAAATTGACGATTTTCAAGTTAACAGTATCGTTAGACCCGGCCTTTGTTCTCTTGATCCGAGCCAAGGGTCTCTGAGTGGAAAAGTAAATTATCAGGGGTTTAATCTTTATTCCGGCAATGCTTACTTCGGAAATTATCAGAGCAATGTTCAGGGTATTGTTTCAAATTTTTCTAACCCACAGGGCTTGAGTGGCAGTTCTGTAATTCCTAATATTCAGCCGGGAACCTCTGGAAGTTTTGTTATCAGCAATTTGAACGGGAATACTCAGTCAAGCAACTCCCTGACCTTTACTAAAGAGAAAGAGGTTGGTGCCGGTCCTTATATTATCTCTTTTTCGCCTAGCGAAGGAAATGCCGGTCAATATGTTACTATTCGCGGCAACGGTTTTGGTTCAGCCAAAGGAACTTCCGGTGTTTATTTTGATGATCTGGAAGCTGCTTATGATTTTCCAGATGTTTGTTTAAATTCGGTTTGGAATGATAATCAAATTATTGTTAAAGTTCCAGCTAATTTACCCGATGCTTATCACGTCATTAAAATTAAATTAGGAAGTACAACCATTGATACAAGCAAAATTAGCCCGAATACTTTTAGAAGCGATAAAAATTTAAGTTTATTAACTAGTGTCTGCAAAATTGAACCTAATAGCGGTCCGGTAGCTACCCCAGTTAGCTTATGGGGTGAAAATTTTGGCTCGGTTAATAGCGAAGCTTTAGTAAAATTTAGTTCCGATAAGACAGCGACCGGAACTATTACAAAGGAAGGCAGAGCTGACTTAGTTAGAACTGGTGTCCCAATCGGTTCTATCACTGGCCCGGTAAAAGTTATTAAAAAGGATCAATCTGGCAATGAAGTTAATTTTACTGTTGCTTCTTGCACCGTTAACGCGGATTGCGGAGCGGCTAAAGTTTGCTGTCCTTCCGGTACTTATCGTCAGGGGCGTTGTTTTGATTCTTTGGATTCTTGTTCTTCAGATATGCCTACTTCGGTTTTTGAATGGAGTTTCAGTACCAGTTTTAATAATATAGTTACTGACCCTTACTATAGTTGTGCCGGGATGGCTAATAATTTAGGGAGTTGCCAAGTTGGCACAACTTGCCCAAATGTTCCTGGGACATGTTCTCCTTATGGTGGTGGCAAGAAGATTATTGGCAAAGATTGCGATTATTCTTGTGCGAATATTCCTGGTTGTTTGGTTTTAGGCGTTAATAATTGTTCATATGACTCAGCCCTTAATAAATGTGTTGTTAGCGGGGCTAATGGAGTTTGTGATTTAGGTCAAAAATTTGTTTATAATTTGGGCGGGACAGATAAAGAATTTACTAAAACTTGTAATACGGACAAACATTGGGAAATTATTACTCCCGGTTCTTGTCCTAGCAATTGGACAAGAGCGGCCGGCAATCGTTGTGTTGATTTAAACTCAAGCTGTGCTTCGTGCAGTGCTGGTCTGAATTGCGAGCCCCAAGGTAGTAGTGGTGGTCGTTGTGTTTCTCAATTATTGTGTCCTGATGGAGCAACTTGTGAAAAAAATACCGATGGAAGTGCTTCCGGCAAATGCATTACTAAAGATGAGGCTACTTGTAGCTGCTGTTGTACAATTGGAAAAGATGATCAAAGCTGTTGCGCTGGTTTAAAATGTGCCGGTACTTGCGGGTCAGATACTGTTGATGATGGAGTTGGCTTAGGGTCTTGCTCCGGTTGTGCTGCAGCCGGGACGACCACAGCGTCTCGTGATGCGGCTTGTAATTGTACTGGTCACAGCGGCCAATATTGTGATATAAGCTCTGCTCATCCGCAAGGAATTTGTTCGGATTGTACCGGTCTATCTAATAAACAGAATTGTGACGACCATAGTGCCGCCTGTTGTTTTGACGCTAAAAAAACAGTTAGTGCTCTTGATGATTATTGCCGGGGCGGTGAGGGAATCAAATCGGGAAGCGACCAGGGATATTGTGCCTACTTTAATTGTCAGAATGGTAGTAATGGCGGTGATCCTAAATTGTGTGCTACAACTACTCCCGTAAAATTAGGATATTTTAGTACGGTTGATAGATGCACCTCAACAAGTACTGGTTGTTTTGTTAATCCGGGGGCTGATCACTGTTCTCTTTTTGATGGCGATCAAGGCGCTTGCACCGCAGAGACCGGCTGTTGTTTTAATAAGAGTGATAGTAAGTGTAAGGGTTCTGAAAAAATCTCTTCTGGACCGGACAAAGGATATTGCGCTTACTACGACTGTCAATCCGGTAATAATAAACTTTGTAATTTGATAGCTTCAACTTCCGGCCAGTTTATGAGTACATCAACTTGCGCTACTAAATGTGCTAATGAAGAAGGCGGGGCGGGTTCATCTTGTGCCGGGATAAAATCGGATGCCGCTTGTATTTTTAGCGGCTGTACTTTACCTGGCTTGAAATGTTTAACTTCTACTGGCAGCTTAGGCCTTTTGCCTGATTGTGGTAGTTGTTGCTGCCAGCCTGGTTTAACGCAGGATTCTTGTGCTACTGCTTTAACTCCTACTCTACATTGTCAGGCTGATAAGGGAAATTGTAGCGGAGCTGGCCGTGGTCTATGTTGCGGATGTGCGGCTGATTCCGATTGCGGTTATGCTGCAACAACCGGTTGTGCTTCGGATTCTTGTTGTCAGGCTAGACCAAAAATAGAGTCAATTGTTCCGCCTCACTTAGCATCATCGGTTTGCAGAAATGCCGTTATTAGCGTTTCCTTTGATCAATTGATGGATAATTCTAGTTCTAATAATATTATCTTGCTTGAAGAGAAATCTTCTGGTGTCTGTCAATCTGGTTATTTAGCAGGATCGGGCAATTCCGTACAGGATTTATTTAAATCAAATATTGCTACCAAAATAGCTCGGGCTTTTAATGATTTAACCCTTTCTATCCGTAAAATAATTGGTCGTTTTAGCGGCCAGGCTTTAGCCGATGTTCCTGATTCTAATAAAGTATATTGTTTTGTCCCTGGTAGTGTTAGGAGCGAAGAGAGTATTAAAAAATCTACTCTAGTTTTTTCACCGAACAATCTTTTGAATCCTAATTCTAATTATTATTTAGTTGTTTTAGGCGATGAGAATTTAAATAGCCAAAGCGGAGTAATGAGCTTGAACGGAATCGGCTTTAATGGTGAAGGATATTTTGATCAGAGTCGCAATGTTTACGTTGAAGGAGAACTACTTAAATTTAATAATAAGGTTTATAAAAATTCACGCATTACTAAATTTACAACCTTATCCGGAGAAAATTCTATCTGTAAAGTGGATCATGTTTTAACAAGTCCAGACTCATATTTATTTAAAACCACTGCCAATGATTTGAATGAAAAAGATGCTTTAGTTTCTGATAAAAGCTTTGATAGCGTTGCTGATAGCGATAAAGTTTTTACGGCCAAGGCCTATAGTGCTAGCGGGCAAGCTCTACAACCAGTTACTAACTATTTTTGGGATTGGAGTTGGAAAATAGAAAATGCCGCCGTTGCCACAATAAATCCAGTTGTTAATTTAGAGGCTAATCGCGCTTTTGTTTCCGCTAATGCCGGGATTATTGATGATAGCACGAAATTAACCGCCACAGTTGACATGAGTCGTTTTCAAATTTCTTGTAATAGCAGCATGAGTTGTGAATGTAAAGATGCTAGATGCTCAAGTAACTGCTGTAATAATTACTCAACCGGTGATTTAACAAATCATAGTAGTAATTTATATGTTTTTATCTGTCAGAATCCTTGGCCGCCAGTTGCTGCCGATGGCTCTTGGTCGCCTTGGAATGATAATTGCCAGGGATCAATGGGCGGTGCTTGCACTAGTTATAATTATAAATTTTATTATTGTCGGGATACGGGAGATAATACAACAATTGATGATCTGCCGGCCATTATTAACCAAGCCGTCATCAGAGGGCAAAGTACAAATTTAGTCTGCAGTTCTAATAATTCTACTTGCTCTGTCCTAAATAGTCCTTGTGGTTCGGATAATGACGGCAATGGCGTTGCTGATGGTGTATGTTTATGGAATATTTTAAAAGAATCCTATTTCTTTAGAGAGGCAGGCGCCCAGGGCGGTCAAATAATTAGCGCTACTGATATTTTAAATGGTGACTCTGTTAGAGTTACCTGGCGCTCGGAAGCTGCTCAAGCCGCTTCTTATAAAATATATTATGCTAAGTCTGGTCAGAGCAGTCTTCTATCAAAAGAGGTCACACCTAGTACTTCCTGTACGTTAGTAGGATCTATTTATGATTGTAATACTATAATTAGCGGTCTAACGAAAGGAATTCCTTATAGTTTTAAGATATCAGTCGTTTCCGTTAACAAGGTAGAAACTCTTCTTCTGGGAGAGTTAGGAGCAACACCAACCGATAAAACACCCCCTGCTATTCCCGTTGGACTAAAAGCAGAAATAAAAAATAATAAATTATTGTTTACTTGGTCGGCCAATACCGATAATGCTAATTCCTATACTTTATATCACGGAACCGCCTCTTCAAATTATGGTGAATTCTTTTACTCTACCGCCAAAACCAATTCAATTGAGTTTGATGTTAGTAAATTTGATTTTGGTAATCATTATTTTGCTCTAACGGCCGTGGATATTAATGGTAATGAAAGTGCTAAATCAACAGAGATTAATTTTGTAAAAAATAATTGTCTTGCTTCGCAGCCTGCTTGTGTCGTTTTTGATTTTGGCAAAGCCTCGCCGAAGTAAAGTAAATTTTAATTTATCATTATGAAAAATTTAAAAATTTTTCTGTTCGTTATCCTAACGGCCAGCGTAGTTTTTTTAACTAGGTCTTTTTTGTTGCCCAGCGTTAAAGCACAATCTTCTAACTCAGACGCTTCTGATGCGATTGCGGTTCGCATTATCCCTAATCCTAATCATTATAGTATTTCTCGCTGGTATGAGAGCCAGGGATTTTCCGGCGCGCCGCAAGAATTAACTGTTGATGGCTATGAGGCGGTGCGAGATGGTCGAACGGTATATGTTAATGCGACTAATGTAGAGGGGAAAAATATTTATACTAATGTTTATTTAATTTCTTATAATCAGACCACAACCAATAAAACAGTTGATATATTAGGACAAATTATTAGCCACTGGAAATTCAATAGTAATGTGGGAGTTGTTGAAAGTAATAATACGATAGCCAACTGCGCTATTTCAAACAAGAACTGTAGTAGTAATAGCGATTGCAGCGATAGCGAACTTTGTTCTGGTTCCGGTAACTCATCAAGTTCTTGTGTTTTAAAAGTTGCTAAGAATTGTTCAATTGACGCGGATTGCCCAAGCAATTTTTTTTGTAATAGTTTAAAGTCTAAAATTATTCGTGATGCTAAAAGAATCGGACAGCTTGAGGAATTAAAGGAAAGCTTATTTAAATATAAAGAAATAAATAAAACTTTTCCGATTTTAAAATCAGGAACCTATTTAGCTAATCATAGTATTTCTGTTTGGCCTAGTTGGTCGCAGAACCTATTAGCTAATCTAGGGGCCTCGGCTAATTTTCTAGACCCGATTAATCGCTTAGGTGCTTGCTCTGGTTATGATGTAAAAACTTGTTGGGATGCTACTTTAAATAAATTTGTGTATGCCCCTAATTCTAATTATTTAATGTTACCGGCCGGCAGTTATGCTTTTGTTTATCAAACAGATGTAAACGGCTCTAATTATAATCTATGTGCTACATTAGAAAGCCGAGACCCGTCTTTAGATTATCATTTCTCTCCTAATGACCCATCAGGATCAGCTTGTTTAATAGCTACTGGCATTACGACAGGCGGTGCGGCCGGGAACACCGCCCCAATTTTAAGAGATAAGTTTTTAGATGGTGAAGCTGGGCAAGAATTTAACGGGTTTATTAGGGTCGCTGATAATGAAAATAATCCCTTAACCTGGACGATTTATACTAATGGTACTAATTGGAAAAATTGGCAGAATAATAATGTTAACAATTCCGGTCCAGTCTTGAAATATTCTAATATTACTGATCAAAAAAAAGTTTATGCCAGCGTTGCCGGCGATCCAGGGGACTATGTTTTTAGTTTTAAGGTTGACGATGGTAATGGCGGCGTACTAAGTACTTCAACGATAATTAGAATAAGTAATTCTGCTCCTCTTATTGAAGCTGATGATGGTACTTATGTCCTATCATCCGAAAACCCTTTTAGCTATAGTTTTAATTTCTCGGATAGTAATTTAGGAACTCCGGAATCTAGCTATTCGGTTACTAAGATTTCTGGTCCTTATGATATTTGGGCGGAATCTAAAACCGTAACGTTTACTTCAATTGGTGTAAATAAATATAAAGTAACTCACTCGGGAGTAATTTCAGCGGCCCACAAACTTTCACAAGACACAGAATTTTCATATAAAATTCAAGTTACTGATAAATACGGAGCATCTTCAACTAAGAATGTTACTATAAAAGTAGCTGTCAGAAAAATGTTTTTGGATTTTAATTGTGCGTCAAAAATCAGAGTCGGCGGAAATTATTCTTGTGTTTTAGGATCAGCCGCTACTAATGGTCGGCAAAATATTTCTTATTCAGCTAAGTCCCCATTACTTAATAATTTAGTAATTGCTAAAAATGCTTCATCAATTTTTTCTATTAGTGGGGTCGTCTCAGAAGTAGGAATTATTAACACTGAGATTGTAACTAATGATGAATATGGTGATTCCTTTTCAAAACCATTTTTTTTACAATCGTATAATTATTGCGGCGATGGGAAAAGGCAAACTCCTAATGACGAGGGGCAAGGCGGCCCCCGTAATAATGGTTATGAGGATTGTGATGGCACTGATGGTATCGCCAGTTCGGCTAAGACTTCAAATGCCTTCAAACAATACGCTTGTTCCACTAAACCTGGTGAAGTTACCCCTGATATAATTACCTCCAATAATTATTGCGCTTTCCCGTCGCCACTGAGTGGCGGTGGCTATTGTGGCGATGGAATCTGTTCGTCGGCTAGTGCCGGTGGGCCAGAAACACCTTGTAATTGTGGAATAGATTGTGGAGGAGGGATAAATTGTTCCGGTGCTCCAGCCTGTACTTACACATATTCATGGGGAGACTGCCAGCCAACGAATAATCAAACCGCGACGGTATTAACTGCTTTACCAGCTGGTTGTTCAGGAACTCCTCTTACAACGAAATATTGTAATTATAATCCTGAATGTACTCCAAATTGTTCTAATAAGAACTGTGGTTCCGATGGTTGTGGTGGTTCTTGCGGGGCTTGTCTAAACGGAAAAGCTTGTTCTTCTGCTGGAACTTGTGTTTCTTGCATAAATAATATTGATTGTAATGATAATAATCCTTGCACGGATGATTCCTGCTCAAGTGGGGCCTGTACTAGAGTAAATGTTTCAGGTACTGCTAGCTGTACAGTTAATTATGGTACTTGTACGGCCACTGGTTCACAAACCTGTAGTGACGGTGTTTATGGAAATTGTAGTGGGGGAACGGATCCGAGAATAGCCAATTGTTCCGGAAAAACTTGCGGTTCCGATGGTTGTGGCGGAACTTGCGGCACTTGCCCTAATGGTAAGGCCTGCTCACCTGCCGGAACTTGCGTTGCTTGTTCAAGTAATGCTGATTGCAACGACAACAATCCCTGCACTAACGACTCTTGCTCAAGTGGAACCTGTGTTAATACAAATAATTCAAGTCAGGTAAAATGCTCTGTCTCTTTTGGCACTTGTACGGCCACTGGTTCACAAACTTGTAGTGGCGGCGTCTACGGTGATTGTACGGGAGCGACTGATCCGACAAAAACTAATTGTAATGGGAAGTCATGCGGTCCCGATGGTTGCGGTGGAACTTGTGGAACATGTACAGACAGTAAAATTTGTTCTACCGCGGGAATTTGCGTCTGCGCTCCAAGTTGTTCCGGAAAAAATTGCGGTCCCGATGGTTGCGGTGGAACTTGTGGAGCCTGTACAGGCGGGACTACTTGTTCTAGCTCGGGAACTTGCGTTGGCTTAAGTTGCGCCCCCGGTTATTATGTTAATGTTGCTTATAATTATTGTGCAGAGTGTGGGACTTATACTTTGTATTGCCCGGGCGGAACGGCGACCGCCCCCCTAGATGTTCCAGCGGGGCACTACTCAACAGGAGGAACACCGTCAACTAGAACTGGAGAGTCGGCTTGTCCGGCAGGGGAATGGTGTACTTCCGGTCAACTTTCAGGACTTGGCTGTCAACCGGGTTACTACTGCCCAATAGGCTCATCTTACGAGACGCTATATGATAATCCATGTCCCGATGGTACTGCAAATCCAGATTGGGGCGGTGCTAGTGTTAGCGATTGTAAGAGTTGCCAGGCCGGATATTGGTCATATTGCGGAACTGTCTGTTTTAATTTTCCCCCCGGCAAAGCGGGTTATCCAAAATGTTCCGCTACGAGTTTATAAGGGGAACACAGAATGAGGTGCCGTATTATATAAAATATTTATTCTAATTTATGAAATTTCATTTATCTAAAAAACAAAAAAGCATTTTAATTATCGTCTTGGCTTTTGCCGCTCTGATTTTAGTTACTATGATTTTAGTTTTTTCAAAACATAAAAATAATGATAATCAGTTAAATGAACCAGGGTCAACAGTCCTAAAAACCGTTTTTCTTAATAACAAAGAAAAAACCGAACTTAACATACAACCGGAAACTAAAATTCAAGTTATTAAAAAAGATGCCGACGGGAAAATTGTATTATATAAAGTTATTAGAAATGACAGTGATATTATTACTGACTTAAATCAAATTAAAGCGGTAAGCCCGAGCGCTGAAAAATAATTTTTCTTTCCAAAACTTTTTTAATAAGTTATAATTTAAAATAGGATAATAAAAGATTTTAAGAATTGTATAAATTTTTTAAAAATATGTTTAACGATTTAAATTCTCAACAAAACAGCCATCAACAAATTGATGATATTTTTGCTGAAACTGATAAGCCCACTAGTTCGGCGAATGGGATTGAAACTCATCGCGTTGGCTTGACTACAGCCAACGAAGGAACTCCCTTAGTGGCCACCGAGGAACCTAAAGCGGCAAAGCCTTTATGGCTTAAAATTGTCCCGATTGTTATTATTGTTTCCATTGTTGTTTTAAGTGGCTACTTAGTTTATAGTAAATATTTTAACCAGAATTCAGTTCCCGTTATCGCTGATAAAACCCCTGTTAAAGAAGCAGCTGTAACTAATAATGCGAATTCAAACACCAGCGGCGTCATGACTCCATCATCGGTTTCATCAACTACAAATGAGGCTGCGTCTAACCCAACTTATGTTTCAGAGCTACCAGGCTTAGCCAGCACGACTCCGCCGGACGCTGCTATTTCATCCTCATCTCCAATAATTGATACTGATAACGATGGTCTAACCGATGAAGAAGAAAAAGTTTATGGCACTAATCCGGCCGCTATTGATACTGATAACGATGGTTTAAGCGATTATGAAGAAGTAAAAATTTATCATACCAATCCTCTATTACCGGACACTGATGGCGATGGCCATCTTGATGGCGTCGAAGTAAAAAACGGCTACAATCCTAATGGTGCCGGAAAAATGCCTGGCGTAGAAAATTCTACGGTAACTAAATAAATTCAACAATAATTGAATAATCTAAGCCTTAAATGATAAACAGTCAATCTAAAAATAACCAGTCTCGTTTACGTCAAGGCGTTTTATCTAATTCTAGAATAACGCCGCGACTATCTTTGAACTTGCACATGATGCCCCAAACCTCTACTAAATATTTTAAAAAGTGGCTTATTTTAGGAATATCAATTTTTATTCTCATGATTATTGTTGCAGTTGTTTTTTCTAGTTTTTAAACTATGTTTAATAAAAAAAGCCAAAAAAAAGAGGACAATGGCTTAGCTGAAAAAGTTAATCAAGATCTGATTGTTCATAATATGCCCGATCAGAAACGTATTCTTGGTAATGGCTTCTTAGCGCAAAGCGGTGTTTCTTCCAGTTTTCAGGTTTCTGCCCCTAAAAATAATCATAAGATTGTCGGGGCCTTTATTTTAATTGGCGGCTTTATCGTTATTGGTTTTTTAGTCTATCTTAGTTTTAATTTTATAATTAAACCAGCCACGCAAAACACTAATGTTTATGTGCCAAAAATAAACAATACGACAGGTAATCAGGCGACGGATACCGAACCAGTCGTTGTGCCCATGGTTGTGAATGTTAGTACGACTACGCCGGTGGCGACTAGTTCTTTTATTGATTTGACTATAGCCACCTCAAGCGCCAGCAGCACCCCGCTTGATGCTCTGAACGGATCAACCACTGATGAGATACTTCCTCTTTTAGATTCTGATAATGACAGTCTATACGATGAAGAGGAGGTCGCTCTGGGCTTAAATCCTAATTTAGCTGATTCTGACGGTGATACTTATTCCGATAAAATAGAATTGGCTAGCGGTTATAACCCAAATGGCAGCGGTAAATTAGAGGCTGATCCGGCCTTATCTAAATATTCCAGCAAAGAATTTAAATACGAAATATTATATCCGAAGACTTGGAGTGTAAAAGACTTGCCGCTTGATAGTACCGTTATATTTTCCGCTCCTGACGACTCTATTATTCAGGTTTCTGTTCAAGATAATCCCTCTAATCTTAGTATTATGAGTTGGTACGCCGATGCCTTTCCGGGTGCGGCTTTAACCTATGATAAATTAAAACCGGGGACTAATTGGGACGGCGTTATTAGCGAGGATAATTTAAATTTTTATTTAACCGACAAGAAACATCAGAAAATCTATATTATTTCCTATTTGCCTATTTACTCTACTCGTTTAGCTTATCCTAACCTTTTTGCGGCGATGATTAATTCAATGGTTTTGAAATAAACTTTAAATCTCCAACATGTAGTGACAATAAAAAAGCCTGTTTAAAACAGGCTTTTTTAATTTTCTATCTTTAAATAGGTTTATTTTTTTAATACTTTATCAATAATCCCGTATTTCTGGGCTTCGTCGGAACTCATATAATAATCTCGGTCACTATCCTTCTCAACATCAGTAATTTTTTTGCCGGTATGATAAGCTAAAATCTTGTTCATCTTATCTTTTATTTTTAAGATATGTTCGGCTCTTATTTTGATGTCCGAGGCTTGTCCTTCGGCTCCGCCCATAACTTGATGAATCATTATTTCGCTGTTAGGAAGGGCAAACCTTTTTCCTTTAGCGCCAGAAGCTAATAAAACAGAAGCCATTGAAGCAGCCATGCCAACACAAATTGTTGAAACGTTAGCCTTAATATGTTGCATTGTATCGTAGATAGCTAAACCCGCTGAAACTGAGCCGCCCGGAGAGTTAATATAAAATTTGATATCTTTTTCATTATTTTCCGCTTCTAAAAAGAGAAATTGAGCGATAATAATATTGGCAACGTGGTCATCTATTGCTTCGCCTAAAAATATAATTCTATCTTTTAAAAGGCGTGAATATATATCGTAGGCTCTTTCTATTTGGCCCTCTTTTTCAATAACTGTTGGGATAAGTGGCATATA
>CAIVBF010000159.1 GCA_903904095.1 uncultured bacterium
GTTAAAATCAAACCGCCGATAAACAATAGGAGAATCGGAAAATAATTCATATTAAATATTTTATTTATACTCTAATCTTAACAAAAAATATATAAATAAACAAAGTTCTGTAAAATCTGAGGATAGTCTTTTAATGTGTCTTGATAGATAATTTTGGGTATTAAAAAACACCATTGTTCTGGCGGCGACCTACTTTCCCAGGGCTCAGGCCCAAGTATCATCGGCGCTGGAGGGCTTAACTTCTGAGTTCGGAAAGGGATCAGGTGTGACCCCTCCGCTCAAACCACCAGAACAATGGCGTCTTTTTATACGCATTGCTTAAATTTAGATAAAATATTCTGTGAAACAACTTTAAAAAGTAAAAGTGTGGGAAAATCAAATGACATATTAGTACCGCTCCGCTCAATCCATTACTGGACTTACACGTACGGCCTATCAAGGTTATATTCTCTAACCAGTCTATGAAACCTAATCTTGAGGACAGCTTCGCACTTAGATGCTTTCAGCGCTTATCTTAACCGAAGGTAGCTACCCTGCAATGCCCTTGGTAGAACAGCAGGTACACTAGAGCTTCGTCCTTCCCGGTCCTCTCGTACTAAGGAAGGGCCCTCTCAAGTTTCCACGACCATAGTGGATAGGAGACCGACCTGTCTTACGACGGTCTGAACCCAGCTCGCGTGCCGCTTTAATGGGCGAACAGCCCAACCCTTGGGAGCTTCTCCACCCCCAGGATGCGACGAGCCGACATCGAGGTGCCGAACCAGGTCGTCGATGTGGACTCTTGGACCTGACTAGCCTGTTATCCCCGGAGTAGCTTTTATCCGATGAGCTTCCACCATCCTATATTGAATGGTCGGATCACTAAGTTCCGCTTTCGCGACTGCTTGACTGGTAAGTCTCGCAGTAAAGCCAGCTTATGCCTTTACACTATCGCCCGGGTTTCCATTCCGGGTTAGCTGACCTTTGTAAACGCCTCCGTTACTTTTTGGGAGGCATCCGCCCCAGACAAACTACCCACCAGACACTGTCCCCGGATATTTCCGGGTAAGAATTAAAAATAGACAAGGGTGGTATCTCACTGGCGCCCGAAGGCTCCCACCTATTCTGAACATGTGTATCCCTAATTCAATATCAAGCTGTAGTAAAGCTTCACGGGGTCTTTTCGTCCAACTATGGTTAACGAGCATCTTTACTCGTCTTGCAATTTCACCGAGTACTTCGTTGAGACAGTGCCCAAGTGGTTAAGCCATTCGTGCAGGTCGGAACTTACCCGACAAGGAATTTCGCTACCTTAGGACGATTATAGTTATCGCCGGCGTTCATCCGCGCTTGGATTCAAAGCTTCGCCTGATAAATCAAGCTAACCTCTCCTCTTGACGTTCGGACACTGGCCAGGCATCACCCTCTATACATCCTCTTACGAGTTAGCAGAGAGCTATGTTTTTGATAAACAGTCCCTTGGGCTCTTTAGCTGCGGCCCTATTTGCATAGGGCAGACCTTATCTCGAAATTACGGTCGCTGTTTTGCCGAGTTCCTTAACGAAGTTTCTCTCGTACATCTGAGGCTTCTCGCCTCACCTACCTGTGTCGGTTTACGGTACGGTTGCTGTTACCTTAGCCCTAGAGGTTTTTCTGGTCAGTTCTGCCACTTGAATTGATTAGACCTTGCGGCTTCGTCTTTTCTCAACCTCTTGAAATTATTGGCCCGGATTTACCTAAGCCATTTCTTGAAGCAAAGAACGTACATACCATAGCACGCTCAAACTTTAGAACTGCGTCCCCCCATCGGAAAATAACAGTAGTGTAGGAATATTAACCTACTCATCCATCGGCTGGCACCAGCACTACACTGGTTGCGCCTTAGGACCGACTAACCCTGGGTCGATTTTCGTTGCCCAGGAAACCTTAGGTTTTCGATGGGCGTGGTTTTCACACGCCTTTTTGCTACTCATGCCAACATTCTCCCTTCTCTCCGCTCCACCGCACCTCACGATACGACTTCAACGCTGAAGAGAATGCTCCTCTACCACTCCCTAAATAAATTTAGAAAGTTCACATCTTCGGTACTATACTTAGCCCCGATAAATTTTCGGCGCGAAACAACTTGATTAGTGAGCTATTACGCTATCTTTAAAGGATGGCTGCTTCTAAGCCAACCTCCTAACTGTCGTAGTCACAACACCACCTTTTACACTTAGTATAGATTTAGGGACCTTAGATTGTGATCCGGGCTGTTTCCCTTTTGACTGATGGACCTTAGCGCCCATAGTCTGACTGCCGGACTATACTCTCAAGTATTCGGAGTTTGATTGAAGACGGTACCTTGCGGCCCGCCCTCATCCAGTGCTCTACCCCCTGAGATCAACATCCGACGCTAGCCCAAAAGCTATTTCGAGGAGAACCAGCTATTGCCGAGTTCGATTACAATTTCTGCGCTAACCACAAGTCATCCCATAGTGTTGCACGGCTAATGGGTTCGGTCCTTCCTCTGTCTTTCGACAGAGTTCAACCTGCTCATGGTTAGATCACCCGGCTTCGGGTCTTGTCCATGCGACGAATGTATCACTCCCGTCCCGCTTATAAATAAACGTGACGAAAGCGATACACAAACGGGCTATTAACCCTCGCTTTCACTCTGCATGCTTTCCAAACGGAAATTATGCAAGCCACATAGAACAAACTCGTTGGCTCATTCTTCAATAGGCACGCCGTCACCCCTTGCGAGGCTCCGACTCTTTGTAAGTATATGGTTTCAGGTACTATTTCACCTCCCTCAACGGGATGCTTTTCACCTTTCCCTCACGGTACTTGTTCACTATCGATCATAAGAAGTATTTAGCCTTAGGTCATAGTCGACCTTGCTTCAAACGGGATTTCACGAGTCCCGCCCTACTTAAGAACAATTGCTACGGAGAGTTAATTCCTTTCGCTTACGGGGCTATCACCCGCTCTGGCCGAGCTTTCCAACTCGTTCAACTAAAAATTATCTTTTTTTACTCCGCCCGATTCGTCTATGAAATCGGCACAATGTCTTGCAACCCCAATAAAACATATGGTCATAGAACCTTCTAAAGTTTGCTTGGCGAACCAAGCTCCCTTCTCAGTTATTTTGGTTTAGGCTGTTCCCCTTTCGCTCGCCACTACTTAGGGAATAATTATTATTTTCTTTTCCTCCAGCTACTAAGATGTTTCAGTTCGCCGGGTCTTCCAGCTGGTATAAATACACAGCTCTCTCTATCTTCAATAGAGTGGGTTTCCCCATTCGGAGATTTGCGGGTCAAAGGTTGCTTGCCACCTCACCGCAACTTATCGCAGGCTGCTACGTCCTTCATCGTCTTCTTATGTCAAGGCATCCACCATACACCCTTTACGAGATTTTCCCACACTTTTACCTTAAAGTGCTGAATTGATTATTGGCGCCTATATTGCCAATAAAATCTCTACTTACTTATACTTATATCTAACATTTTACTAAAATATTTTTATCTAATTTATTCAGTTATTAATGTTCTTTTTAGTAAGGCGCAAAAAAACCGCTTTTCGGCGGTTCTAAGTAATCGCAAAATAGACAATTAATTAGAATCGCTTATTAAACTTTATCTGCAACTGTTTTTGCATAATATTCTTAGTTTTTTTTACCTTGTTAAAACTGAGTACAATTATAGCTTTTTTAAAAATAATGTCAAGGGCAACTCCAGCCTCGCTAATTTAATTAAAAAATGGCCTAAATTAAGCCATTTTTTTAGATAAACTAAAGCTATATTTTTTCCATCAACACTTTGTCAACAAGCTAAATTTAGAGAAAAAAATTTAATAATTATGATTCTAATAATTGCGGGTCTTCAATATTCCGACGCGCATCTTCAAAACTAATTTCTCCGGCTTGATAAAGCTGCTTAATGTGGCGGTCCAGAGTAATCATTCCGCTTGAAGATCCGGTCTCTAAACTACTCTTAATTTGAGCAATCTTCCCTTCTCTTATTAAATTAGCAATCGCCCCATTATTTATTAAAATTTCTCTGGCCGCAATTCTTCCTCCTTTAACGCGCGGTAATAACCGCTGAGAAATAACTGCCGTTAAAACACTGGATAACTGGGACTTGATTTGGCCCTGCTGATAAGGCGGGAAAATATCAATAATTCTATCAATCGTTTGCGCCGCACTATAAGTATGAAGAGTCGCAATAACTAAATGTCCAGTTTCAGCAAGCGTAACCGCCGTTGAAATAGTTTCAAAGTCGCGCATTTCTCCTAACATAATAACATTCGGATCCTGGCGCAAAACATGCTTCAAACCACTCGCAAAACTTAGCATATCCGAACCTAACTGGCGCTGAGCAATAATACTTTTATTCGGTTTAAAAATATATTCAATCGGGTCTTCTAAAGTAACAATGTTAACGGCCCGATTATCATTAATATAACTAATCATTGCCGCTAAAGTTGTTGATTTACCGCAGCCAGTTGGACCGGTAATTAAAATAAAACCCTGCGGAACGTCTAACAATTCTTTAACATAAGAAGGCAGACCCAGCTCTTCAAGGCTTAATTGCTTCTCGTCAATAACTCGAGCAACAACACAAATATTATTTTTCTCATAAGAAAAATTAACGCGGTAGCGATACTCCTCAACCTGATAACCAAAGTCTAAATCTCTTTTATCTAAAAAACGCGTTTTCTGTTCACGCGTTAACATAAAATCCCTAACCGCCTCTAATTCAATAGTTCCTAGCTTAGTAAATTTAGCATCAGGAATTATTTTATTGATGTCAAAAAGGTTGCCGTCTATTCTTATTACCGGAGTCTTGCCATAAACTAAATGAATATCCGAAGCTTTAGACTGAGCGGCAATTTTAAAAAGATTATTTAAATCCATTTTATTATTTTAAAAAATAAAAAATAATTTTTACCACTGCATTTTCTTCAAGCCCTTGGCGGCCGCATCAACCTGCGCTTCCTGCTTAGAAGAACCCATTCCACTAATAACTAGTTCTTCGCCTAAATATAAACCGACCGTAAAAATTTTAGCGTGATCGGGACCGGTCTCGTCAAGAATTTGATAATGAGGCGTTATTCCCTTTAACTCTTGGGCTTTTTCCTGAAAATGTGATTTCGGGTCAAGATAGGACTGATTCTTTAAAATTTCATTAAGACGGGAAACAACGTTAGTTAAAATAAATTTCTTAGCGACTTCAATCCCCTGATCTAAATACATCGCTCCGATAATTGCCTCAATCGCATCGGCCAGAATATACTGCCGCGACTTTTTATTTTTATCTTTTGATTCACCGCGCGATAAATATAAATATTCCTCAATTCCTAAATCATTAGCGACCTCATAAAGCATTTTAGCGTTTACTAAGGAAGCGCGCCAATTAGTTAAATCACCCTCCGGAGTGTTGGCAAAATTTAAATATAAAAATTCCGTAACGACAATTTCTAAAACGGCGTCGCCTAAAAATTCTAGGCGTTCGTTATGGCCGATATTAAAATCCGGATGCTCATTTAAATAAGACCGATGGACAAGCGCCTGTTTCAAAAGACTTTCGTCAATAAATTTAACGCCTAATCTTTTTTGTAATTTATTTAACTCGCTACTTAACATAAAATTATAAATTAAAAGCGCCAAAAGACGCTGTTAATTATTCCTCTTCAATTATAGTTTGATCCGGTTCTAAGATTTCTTCTTTATCATCCGCTGATTCCGGTCCTTCCTGATTCTTCATAAGTTCCTGAACTTCTAATTTATCTTTCTCATTAGCCGCCGCTTCTTTTATAATATCTTCTTTATTATCTCTTTCCTGTATTTCCGGATTATTATTATAGAGCGTGCCGAGAACACCGTTAACAAATTTCCCCGAAGAGTCGCCGCCGAAACTTTTCGCGACCTCAATCGCCTCGTTAATAACAACGCGAGGCGGAGTTTCGGTATACATCAGTTCGTATATTCCTAAGCGCAAAATATTACGGTCAATCGTCGTTATCTGATCAAGCGGCCATTCCGTCGCGTACTTTATTATCTCATGGTCAATAGTTGATAATTTCTCCCTAACATTATTAACTAAATCTTTAACAAAGCCGCCGTCGTCAAAATTAGGCGCAAAATTTTCAAAATTGTACTTTATTAAATTTTCAATATCACTATCTTTTTGCCCATTAGAATCCCAGGCAAACAAAGTTTGCAAGGCAATCGTACGCGCTAAATGACGATTAGACATAGCTATTTTTAAATAATTATTTTTTCTTAGCTACTGCTTTTTGCGCTTTAGATTTAACTTTAACAACATCCTTGCTCTTATAACTGCCGCAAGTTTTACAAGCGGTATGAGGCTTTCTCATTTCACCGCATTTCGGACATTTAGTTAGGTTAACTTTTTTCAAAGCTAAATGGGAGCGGCCGCGACGGGTCGCACTAGGAGTTTTCCTTTTTTTAGGATTTGGCA
>CAIVBF010000160.1 GCA_903904095.1 uncultured bacterium
AGTAATACAGCCATACCGTGTTAGATCATCAATTGTTATTGAAATTATTTTTAAATTTTTTAAAGCTGAATACCATTTTTTTGTTAATCCATTTGAAATAACCACATCTATTTTATTTTTAACCAAATAATTTTTCGTTAAATCCTGGATATTAATCTTGACTAATTCATTGCAATTTTTAGACAACTTTAAAACTTCATATCCATTATTTAGTTGCTTTAAATATTCTATATCTGTTTTTTTCTGAAAAACAAAAAGTTTTTTCATATTAGAGAGAGCTGATTTTTCTATAAACTAATATGTCCTTCTGGGCGGGGGTTAATTCTACGCGACCATGCCCCCAAATTTTTTCTAGTCGTCTAACTTTACCAACTAATTCCGTCATCTGTTCTTCGGTAATTGAAACTGGGCCATCTGGGCACTCCATGTCAGCAGAAATTTTGTAGTGTTTCTCGATAACCTGTGCTCCTGCGGCAGCAGCGCAGAAAGGCACAAAAATATCATTTGTATGATCAGATTGACCGATTAAGCAATCAAAGTTTTCTTTCAAACTAAAAATAGCGGCTAGATTAGCGTTTTCTTCCTCAGTAGGATATGCCGAAATACAATGTAGTATAACAACCTTATTATTTCCTGTATTTAAAATTTGATAGGCCGTCTTAACTTCTTCTAAGTCAGCCATACCGACTGACATTATCAATGTTTTCCCTGTACCAGATAACTTACTCAGAAATTTAAGATTTGTAACATCGAACGAAGCTATCTTATACATGTTGCAATCTAGACTTTCAAGATAATCAAGACTCTCGTCGTCAAATGGAGTTGAGAAGAAATCAATATTTATTTGTTCAGCATACGACTTAAGTCGCTTAAAATCCTCGAATGATAATTCGCACTTTTTTAGAATACCAAATATAGGTGATTCTTTTGGCGCTCTCTTTTCGGCAGAATAAGTTTGAAATTTAACAGCATCAGCGCCAGCTTTTTTGGCTGATTCAATTAATTTTTTAGCCAGTTCAAAGTTACCGTTATGATTTATACCGATTTCAGCAATAATATAAACCCTATTGTCGGAATTGATCCCGTAATCTTTTAATGTTTTTAACATATTATTCATATAATTTAATATTTTATCATGACCACTTCTTTATTTTTTATAGACTAAACTCATCATATTTTCCCAAAATGGCGGAGATCTAAATATCACCCTTTTCCCTTCTTTAATTAATTGAATAGCTTGGGCTACTTTTAACGTGTCCTCTCTCGGATTGGCGTATGGTGTTTCTTGATAAAAATAATATTCTTCTAGTTTACTCAGTCCTTTCTTTAAAAAATAATCATCAAAATGTTTTGAGCTGAAATGCATTAAATGTGCTTCCGGCTCATGTTGATTCCATTTTTCTTGAAAAATATCAACACAAAAAGCATTAGCGTTTGGGGTACTCGTTATATATATTAAACCATTCTTATTTAACATCTCAATGGCCCTTTTTAAATATTTTTTTGGAAATGGCACGTGTTCAATAACGCCCCGAAATATTATCAAGTCAAAAGTTTCTTTTATTCTCAACTTAGGGAAATCACCAAAATATATAGGATATTTTCTACCAGCCTCTTCTGCGGCCTCTTCACCAACTTCTACCCCATAACACCTGTATCCATGATTTTTAAAAACATCCAGAAAATGCCCCCCCCGCTACAACCCACGTCCAGAACCTTACCCTTTTTACCGAAACGATTAATTAGTTTAAACTCTAATTGATACATCCGCTGTCTTTGAATATTTAAAACATCATCTGCCTGGTGGACTTTGCTAAAATATTTTTTGTAATAGTTTGTCAGCCCATTTTGATTCAAGCGATTTCTAACAAAGATTAGGCCGCAACTATTGCATTTTACTGATTTGAAACCGCGGACAGGAGCACCCCATATCCGGAAATTACCCTTTCCGCACCATGGACAATATTTTATTTCCTCTGTCATTGTTTTTTTAGAAGACATATTGATCTAGTTTAATTACCAAGCGCTGAAGCCGCCATCTATAACAATATTTTGTCCAGTAGTGTAACTAGCGGCTTCACTGGATAAATATATCATCGCCCCCAATAGTTCACTATCATTGGCCATTCTCTTCATTGGGCACCTGAAAGAATAGTTTTTAATAAAGTCACTCCCCTGAGGATTTTCTGGATTATATACTCCCCCAGGAGAGACGGCATTCACTCTAATATTTCTATCCGCCAAATGGACTGCAAAATATTTCGTCATTTGAATGACCCCGGCCTTAGTTGCGCCATATATTTCAGAATTTTTTCTCTTACAATCAGTATAGATTCTATAGTCCGGACTCACAACACCATATATTGAAGCGATATTGATTATAGATCCTTTTTCAAATTTAAATTCATCAAATAAGTTAACATAAGATTGGATACAAAAGAATGTCCCCTTTAAATTAACGCCCATTACCTGGTCAATACTTTCTTCTGGTCTCTCCTCAAAAGGCTCAAAAGTGCTAACACCAGCATTATTTATTAAAATATCAAATCTATTATATTTATTTATAATCTTTCTAAAAATACCAACAAGAACGTCCTTTTTACTTATATCAACTTCCATATAATCAACCCCTTCAATCCTCTCCTTTTCATTAATAGTTAAATCTAAACCAACGACATTAGCCTGACAACTCCTATAGGCTTCACATATTTTTTTGCCTAATTGTCCTGTTGCGCCAGTCACTACAACAACTTTATCTTGCAAGTCAAATAACTTTTCTAAATAAATCATATAATTTTTTTAAATTCTTCTAAGCAATTAATAAGTTGATCTTTATTCTTATAGAACTCTACTGTCAGGTATTTAACATTAAATTCATTAATTAGATTTTTTACTTCTTCCATTTCTTCTGACGTTGGCAGATCATGAGCATCATAAGCCGAGCCATTTTTATTAATACCATAATGACAAACATGCAACTGTACTATTTTATCAAGCGGTAAGTTTTTTTTATAATCATCAAAATTTATTTTTCGGTTATAGCATGTTACTTTGGCGTGGGCAATGTCAAATAAGAAACCAAGATTATTATCATTAACTACGCTGGAGATAAATTCTGGGTCAGCAATAAACTCATAGGCGCTACTGAAATAATAATTATTATTTTCTATTGCTATTTCAATGTCAGCGCCAAAGATCTTCTTGATTACTGAAAAATTATATTTAGCATTACCCAACATTTCGTCACGCGAATATTTCAAGCCACCGTCTTGAAATACTCCATGACTATCAACAACAGGATTATCGCAACAAGAAGCGCAGTGAAAACTTATTAATTTCAGTCTCGACTTAGTATTCTTAATTTTCTCCAAATATTTGAATTGATCTTGATTCAATTTGTGAATAGGCTGTAAATCGCAATGAAAAACTTCTTGCTCTCCGCCAATAAAATCAAACGAGTCGTCTCGGCACTCCAAACAATCAGAATAACGACTAATTTCAAAAACATTAATTGGATCCTTAAAAAGATGTGATATTGGAGTAGCTATTTTTATCATAAAATTTACCTACTTACGGCTGAATATATTACACACAGAAACAATAACACGATTGATTTGCTCTTGAGTTAATTTTGGGGATAGTGGCAGGCTGACAGTTTGTCTGCCTATTTTATAGGAATTAGGATAATTTTCTGGCAACCATTTATAAGTTTTTTGATAGAAAGGGTGTTCAGGGATGCTTAGATAATGAACTCCGACCCCGATTCCGTCTAGATTAATCTTCTTTAAAAAATCATCACGGCTAATCCCCGCTCTTTGTTCGTCAATCAAGATTGTAAAAAGATGATATGCATGCTTAGTGTTAGTTTCTGGATCAGCCGGCAAGATAATCGGCAAATTCCTAAAAGCTTCTTTATACTGTTGCCAAATTTCCTGACGCTTTTGCCAATTCGAATCTATTCTCTTCAACTGATGTATGCCAATAGCCGCTTGAATATCCATCATATTATACTTAAATCCAGCCTCGACAACATAATAATGCTTGTACCCCTCATCTCCAAAACGTTTCCATGCATCCTTACTCATGCCATGGAGACCTAAAATTTTAATTCTATCAATATCCTTCTTCTCACGAGCTATAACCATGCCTCCCTCTCCGGTGGTTATATTTTTCGTTACATAAAAACTAAAACAACCAAAATCACCGAAAGTTCCAGCATTTTTATTTTTATAAGTAGTCTCAATCGCATGTGCGCAATCCTCAATAACTTTTAAATTATATTCTTTAGCAATGTCCATAATCGCATCCATGTTACACGGGCGACCAGCAAAATGAACAATCAGAATAGCCTTTGTGTTTGAAGTAATTTTATTTTTAATTTCAGTTGGGTTAATATTCATTGAATCAAATTCTACATCTGCTAAAACCGGCGTCGCTCCACTATGAATAATAGCATTAACTGTAGCGCAAAATGTCATAGCTGTAGTAATCACCTCGTCTCCGGGCTTTAGATCTAAAGTTTTTAAGCTTAAATGTAAAGCGGCAGTACAAGAGTTTAAAGCCGCTACATAATTGCCCTTTTTATAATCTAAAAAATTATTTTCAAACTCAGTCACTTTTGGCCCAGTACCCAGCCAGCCAGATTTAAGACAACTAACAACCTCATTAATTTCCTCTTGTTCGATTAAAGGGGACCCAAACACAATAAATTCTTTTTTATTTGTCATAATTGTAAAGTTTAATTTCTTATTATTTTCCTATCTCCAGAAATTTTTAACAATTCCATTACGGCCACAACTATCGGACCAGCTGAATACGATATTAAAGTCGCCCAAGCCGCCCCCGTTAAACCAACACGAGGAATCAAAATGAAATTTAAAACTACGTTTAATAACATTGACAATAAATTATAAAGAAAAATATGGCGACTTCTATTCTCTGTTAAGAAATACTGGTTAATCGCTCCACCAATAAATAGGCCGACCCCCGACCAGACATAGATTCTCAATATAATTATAGCGGAAAAGTAGGCCTTACCAAATAGTAAGATAATAAGCCAGGGGGCTAATATTGTTGTCACAACAGCAATTGACAAAGAGATCCCCGCCATTAATAAATATAGCGCCTTTAATCTTCTTTTGTAAATCTGTAAATCAGTATTTTTAGCATTTATAATCGCCGGAAATAATGAAGCAAAAATAATTCCTGGTATAAAATTCCAAATTTCGGCTATCTTAACGGCCGCCGCATAAATACCAACCGCCAGATTACCCAATAAAGCGCCGACCATAACTTGATCAATCCTAATATAGATATACCAGGCC
>CAIVBF010000161.1 GCA_903904095.1 uncultured bacterium
CTTTTCTAAATATTCAACCGTATTAAGTTCTGGATCTTCAATAACTTCACTAAGTAGTACGTCTAGAATCGCCCCAATCTTCGGGCTAGGTAGAATGTTTAAAGTTTTCATTAAACTATCGCCGTTAATCTTTAACATTTTAGCCGAAATCGGGTCATTTTGAACCTTTTCTAACATGTATTCTAAATGGCGCAATTTATACGGCATCGCTTTCGGCGTACCAGAACCGAGCCGATCAGCAACTCTTAAATCAATCAAATCTTTTAAATTCTCTTTGCCGACCTTAACCAACAAACGTCTGACGGAGGCAGCGCTTACCTCTCCGTCATTATAATAAAACATGTGATTTCTGACAAGATTTACAACCCGTTCCCTGTCATTATTTGAAAATTTCAAGCGCGACATAATTTTATCTACCATTTTAGCGCCGACATATTCATGATTATAGAAAGTAGAAATTCCATTAATATCTTTTTTTGTTTTTGGTTTAGCAATGTCATGCAATAATGCAGCAAATCTAACCTGCCATTCTTTACTCGGACAATATTTCAAAGACAAAACATTATGCTTAAAAACCGGATAGACATGATGGCGGGCTTGATCAACACCAATCCCCTGTTCTAATTCCGGTAAGATATATTGTAATAGTTTTGTTTCCTGTAATAATAAAATTCCTTCACTCGGCCGTTCTGAACTTAAAATTTTAATAAGCTCATCCTTAATTCTTTCTTTGGAAACAAACTTTAAGCTACCGGCCAATTTAACAATACCTCGCTGCGTCTTTGGTTCTAATTCAAAGCCCAGTTGAGAACTAAAGCGAACCGCCCGAAGCATTCTTAAAGCATCTTCTTTAAAACGATCACTTGGCTCTCCAACCGCTCTAATAATTTTTGCTTTAATATCTTTGCGTCCGCCGAATAAGTCAACTATTTCCTCTGGTTTATTTGGATCTAGCGCCAAAGCGTTAATAGTAAAATCACGTCTCTCTAAATCCTTATCTAATTCTGTTTCAAAGAGGACCGTATCAGGATGGCGTCTGTCCGAATAACCCTGTTCGCTGCGATAAGTCGTAATTTCAACAACATCTTTAGCCTTTTCTTTTTTATCAATTGTCTTATCAATATTATTTTTTACCTCATCGCGGACCGGAAGCAAAACCGTCCCAAAATCATTTTCATATTTAGCTTCGCTAAAAACTTTTAAGATCTCTTCCGGACGGGCGTTGGTTGTAATATCCCAGTCTTTCGGTTCTTTATCCATCAAAAAATCCCTGACACAGCCACCAACAATATAAGCCTCGTATCCCGAGGCCTGCAATTCTTTTATAATTTTTATAACGTAATCAGGAAATTTCATAAAATAATTTTATTGCTAAAATATTTTTAACAAAGATTTTTTCCGCGGATCAACAACCCTTAAAATAGAGCCTTTACTTTTCTTAAATTTAGTATGTAATAATTTTTTTTCTAACTTATTTTCTTTAACCCAATTATAATACTCAATCATCTCTTTATTTTCATGAGCCTTTCGTACTTTTTTGTTGCTATCAATATTATACATTCCCTCGGAACGTAATTTACGGACGTCTTTTGAAGTAGATAATGGCTGGCCGCCACCACCCAGGCAACCGCCCGGACAGGCCATAACCTCTATATAATGATACTTGTTCAATTTTGGAAAAAGCGCATTAAAATGTCCCAGACCGTTAACAACACCTACTTTTATTTTTTTGCCATCTAGATTAACCGTTGTCTCCTTAAAACCATTCATGCCGCGCACTTCCTTGAATTCTAAACGACTATTGCATAATTTACTTTTATTGGAATTTTTACATATTAAGGCATTGGCCGTTCTTAAGGCCGATTCCATAACTCCGCCCGATGTTCCATAAATAGCCGCCGCCCCACTCCCGTCGTTAAAAAGTTTATTTGTCTCCGATCCCTTTAATTTCGGTAAATCAATTCTATGCTTTTTTAATAAATAAGCAAACTCCCGGGTTGTTATAACATAATCAACTAGGGTTCGCCCGTTAAGATATAATTCTGGACGAATAGATTCGTATTTCTTCGCAGTACAAGGAACAATTGAAACGATAATAATATTATTTGGATTTTTATTTTCTTTTTTGGCCCAATAAGACTTTATGGCGCCGGCGATATGAGCCTGGGGCGAGCGAGCGGAAGTTAAATTAGGAATAAGTTCGGGATGATTAAATTCCGTATAAGCTACCCAAGCTGGGCAGCAAGAGGTAAACATCGGCCAAACTGCTTTTTTATCTTTTAGCCTTTCAATTAATTCTTCTGCCTCAGTCATTGTTGTAATATCGGCCCCGAAATTAACATCAAAAATATAATCAAAACCTAAATCTTTTAAGGATGTATTAATTTGTTTTGTTAAGTCTACACCCGGCTTTAATCCGAACTCTTCACCGATAGAAACGCGGACCGATGGTGCAAACTGCGCGGTCATTATCTTTGTTTTATTGAGCAGTAGTTTTTCTATTTCTTCAATAGGCGACTGCTCTTGAGCAGAAGCGGCCGGGCAATGAAGAGCACATTGACCGCAATAAACACAAGCCTTACTCTTATCGGAAACCGGTTTAATTTCTTGGTCAATCCCCTCGTTAGACATTTCTAAATAATCAACCCCCTGCTTATGGCAAGATTCAATACAATTACGGCAGTCAATGCACTGGCTATTATCAACTTCAACAGCATTGGCAAATAAATAATTTTTGCGCTTACTTTTCCTGTCCGAAAAACGATTACCGACTATCTTATATTGTCTGGCATAGCCCAGAAGCTTGCAATTAAATAAAGACGAACAGGTCTTGCATTTCTTAGAGTGGTTAGCAAACAATAATTCAAGATTTAGGTCGCGTGATTTTTGGACGCGAGGACTTTCCGTATAGACTTCCATCCCCTCAAAAACCGGAGTAGAGCAAGAGGTCATCAACTTTTTTTTGCCCTTAACTTCAACGACACAAACCCGGCAGTTAGCTTTAACGTCTAAGTCGGGGTGGTCGCAAAGAGTCGGAATAATAAAATTATTCTCTTTGGCAACATCTAAAATTGTTTGGCCTAAAGAAGCTTCAACTTCTTTATCATTAATACGAATTTTCATTATTTTTTAATAATTACTAAATCTTTATAAATCTGGTAGAAATAAATAAGTGAAATGGGACCAATTAAGAAATTAATAATTTGGATAATAGAATTCCAGAATGAAAAGAAAATACTCTTATTGTCCGTAAAATATACCGGAATTGAAATAATGATGGTAAAAATCCAGAGGGCAATTGCAATAACAATAAAACGACCAAATACTGCCCACCAATAATTTTTTACTAAACTAACACTTCTTCTTATAGCAGCCATTCCCTTTAATCCCTCAAAAAAGAAAGCATAAACAGCAAAGCTATAAAAAACAGAGAAGATAATGCCAGGTATAATCAGAAGCAACGTCCAAAGTAAAACAAAAATTGTTGTTAAAACACCAAGCCAAATGTAAGACCAAAAATATTTTTTTGTTTCTTTAAAAATTTCTAGTTCGTTACCAACATAATCTTTCTTAACTAATAGAAACACGCCAATATATGCTCGGATAATAAAATACAGAGCTAAAACAAAACAACAAAATATTAATAAAGCGAGCGGAATAACAGCTAATGAGTTGTTGAAGATAACAACTTAGACGTAGA
>CAIVBF010000162.1 GCA_903904095.1 uncultured bacterium
GGAGTCATTAACGGATTTCTGCGCGGGCATTCGTTAGCAAATATATTTTTTGATTTTAATGCTTTTATTTATCTATTATTAATTTTTCCGGCCATTGTTATTTATACCGGCGATAAGAAGGGAAATGAACCAGATAAAAAACAGGAAGATATTTTTAGTAATTTAAAAGTGATTTTTTTGGGCGGGGCAATTTATTTAAGTTTAGAGACTTTAATTCTATTATTTATCTTTACCCATAATTTAAATTTTGCGCCGGAGATTTATGCCTGGCTACGAAAAACCTTGGTTGGAGAAATGACGCCGACCTTAAGTGGCTGGCCGCGGATATTTATTCAGTCGCAAATTTATCCGATAATCGCTTATTTATTTATTTCCTTTAAAGAGGGTTTTAAAAAGTTAGATATCTTTTTAGCGGCTCTTTTTCTTAGTTCCGCTTTAATTAGTTTCTCGCGTAGTTTTTGGCTAGCGCTCGCGGTTACAATTATTTTTAGTTTAGCTTTAATCTGGCACTATCAAGGATTTAAAAAATCTAGTAAATTGTTTCTAAAAATTGCTATTACGGGAATATTAAGTTTCTTAATTATTTATATTGTCGCGATATTTCCGTATCCAAAAACCGGCGCTTTTAATGCTGATTTTTTAAATAGAATCAGTAACGGCGGCGAGTCGGCGATTTCTTCGCGTTGGTCTTTAATGCCTGAATTATTTAAAGAGATTAGAAGAGAACCGATTCTGGGCCAGGGCTACGGGGCAACGGTTACTTATAAGTCCAGCGACCCGAGAATTTTACAGGATAATCCGAGCGGAATTTATACGACTTATGCCTTTGAATGGGGATATTTAGATCTATGGCTTAAAATTGGTTTATTGGGCCTATTCAGTTATTTTATTTTATTGTTTATTTTAGTTAAAAAAAGCCTTAAGAAAAAGAATATCAACTATCTGAATTTAGGGCTTGGGATGGGTTTAATATTTTTAACTTTAACCCATATTTTTACGCCTTATTTAAATCATCCGCTTGGTTTCGGTTTTTTAATTATTGCCTCTTGTTTAATTCCGATAACTAGAGTATATTAAACATTAATTAATCTTCTAATATTAAAATTATGAACGAACAAATCATTTCCCAGGAGGGGTATGACAAATTAACTGATGAGCTTAATTTTTTAACTACTACACGCCGCAAAGAAATTGCCGAAAGAATTGAAAGAGCTAAGGAATTAGGCGACTTAAGTGAGAACGCAGAATATAGCGAAGCAAAAGACGCTCAAGCTTTAAATGAGGGCCGTGTTTTAGAGTTAACTAATACTTTAAAGAATGTTACCGTTGTTCAGGGCGACACTCTACATAGTGAAGTTATGATGGGTTCAATTGTGACAGTTAAGAGTGATAATAAAGAAAAGAAATATACGATTGTTAGTTTTAACGAAGCGGATCCGCTTAACGGTAAAATATCTAATGAATCACCGATTGGCGTTGCTTTTATCGGTAAGAAAAAAGGGGATTCTTTTGAAGTTGAAACACCACGCGGTGTTATTAAATACAAGATCACTAACATTGAATAATATGTTGCCTCTTAAAAACGCTAACTTAAATAATAGTCCGGAGGATCTGGATATTAGTGAAAGAAGCGATCGTTTGAAAAAATTAAATCTTTTGCGCGAAGCGGGAATTAATCCTTATCCGGCTAAGGTTTTTCGCGATTTTTTAATTTCCGACGTTTTAAAAAATTTTGATTCTTTAGAAAATAGCCAGAAACTTTTTAAGATTGTCGGCCGCTTACGAAGTATTCGTTCACACGGTAATTTAAGTTTTGCTAATCTTGAGGACGGCAGCGGTCAAATTCAATTAGCCTTTTCTAAAAAAGAATTGGGCGATGAAATGTATAAGAATTTTATTAAATTAATTGATACTGGCGATTTCGTTGAAGCGGGCGGGCTATGTTTTAAAACACATAAAGGAGAATCTAGTTTAATGGTTAAGGAGTGGCGGATATTAACTAAGGCCCTATTACCGATTCCGGATTCCTGGTACGGACTAAAGGATCAGGAAGATCTTTTACGTAAGAGATATTTAGATATTCTGTTGAATGCGGAAACTCGCGATATGGTTTTAAAGCGCGCTAAGTTCTGGCAAGCGACTAGGAATTTTTTATTAGCCAGAGACTTTATTGAAGTAGAAACTCCGGTTTTAGAAACAATGGCCGGTGGAGCGGACGCTAAACCCTTTCAGACTCATCATAATGCCCTAGACATTGATGTTTATTTAAGAATATCAATGGGTGAATTATGGCAGAAAAAATTAATGGTCGCTGGGCTTGATAAAACTTTTGAGATTGGCCGTCAGTTTAGAAACGAAGGGATGGACTCCGAGCATTTACAAGATTATACTCAGATGGAATTTTATTGGGGATACGCTAATTACGAGATGGGCATGGCCTTGACTGAGGAGATGTATAAATATATCGCTCAAGAAACTTTTTCAACTCTTAAATTTAAAATCAAAGGTTTTGATATTGATTTAGGAAAGAAATGGGAGATTTATGATTATCGCGATACCGTTAAAAAAATAACTGGCGTTGATGTCTTAACGGCAAGTGAAAAAGAAATTGTTTCTAAGTTAGAAGAATTGAAAGTTGAATATGATAAGAAAGGATTTAATATAACTAGAGCGATTGATAATCTCTGGAAGTATTGTCGGAAACAAATTGCCGGACCGGGATTTTTAGTCGGGACGCCAATTAGCGTTTCGCCTTTAGCTAAACGTGACGATGAAAATAAATCAATTGCGCAGAGATTTCAAATTATTATTGCCGGTTCAGAAGTAGGGAACGGCTATAGCGAATTAAATGATCCGCTTGATCAGGAAGAGAGATTTAAGGAGCAGCAAAAGTTAAAAGAAGAAGGGGACGAAGAAGCACAGGCGCATGACCATGATTTTGTTGAAGCGCTTGAATATGGTATGCCACCGACATGCGGTTTTGGTTTCAGTGAACGTTTATTTAGTTTTTTAATGGATAAACCGGCGAGAGTTTGTCAGATTTTTCCCTTAATGCGGCCGAAAAACGAAGATTAATTTTAAATTATGCGACTCTGGAGCTTATCACCGGAATATTTAGACAGACAGGGACTAGTTGCTTTATGGCGCGAGACTCTTTTGGCCCGTAAAGTTCTAGAAGGAAAAACTAAGGGGTATAAAAACCATCCGCAGCTTGATCGTTTTAAAGAAAGCCGAGACCCATTAGCCAGTATTAATTATTATTTATCGGGAGTTCATGAGGAGGCGCAAAAAAGGGGTTACCATTTTGATGCCAAAAAAATATCCCTCTTGAAAAATAATGTTAAAGATATTAAAGTAAATAACGGTCAGGTTAACTATGAATTTAATCATTTACTCCGTAAATTAGAGACCAGAGATTTTGGGCAGTACAGTAAGATTAAAGATGAGAATAGAAGAACGATCAGAACTAATAAATTATTTAAATCGGTTGATGGGGATATAGAAAGATGGGAGAGGATAAAAAAATAAATTCGGGGATATTTTAGGCGTCTAATGGTAGGACAGAATTTGACGCATGATTATTTTTAAGATAAAATTTAATCATGAAACCATGGAATAAGGGCTTAACAAAATTTACCAGTTCTTCATTACTTGAGACATCGATTACTCTTGCTAACAAGAAAAAGAGTAATTTTTGTAAATGGCAAGAAGAAAATAAATTGAAATATAAGAAATTGAAGCACTCTAAAATATTGGCTGAATTCTATGGAACCATGCTTGGAGATGGATGTATGGAAAAATTTGCCAGAACGGACAAGATAACAGTAAGTTTTAACAGAAAAGAACAAGAGCATTTGCAGCACATTTCAGATATAATGACTTTATTATTTGATAAAAAACCCAGCATTAGAATCAGAAAAACTAGTCAGTGCGATGATTTATATTTTTATCAAAATAAACTTTCCGAACGCCTAGAATTTCCCTATGGTAAAAAAATAAATAATGAATTGATATTGCCACAGTGGATTAAGAACAATATATTATATTTAAAATATTGTTTGAAGGGATTATTTGAAACGGATGGAGATTGGTTTATTGATGAAAAATATAAAACTAATGTTATTAAGTTTACAAATCATTGCCACAGCTTACTTAATGATATATATAGCGTATTAATTGATTTGGGTTATCATCCGCAATTAAGGAA
>CAIVBF010000163.1 GCA_903904095.1 uncultured bacterium
CTATTTTATTTTACATTTTTAGTATAAAGGGCAAAACTTATTTAGTCAATTAATATCAAGCTAAGCGCTAAAAGATTTAGCTCCCACAATTTTTTCAAAAGCTTCCTTTTCTAAAGTTTCCGTCTCCAATAAAGCGACTACAACTTTATCAATAGAATCTTTCTGCTTAGTAATTATATCGTTAGCAATCTTAGCGCCTTGGCTAATAAATCCGCTGACTTCTTCGTCAATTTTCTCAGCAATTTTTTCGCTATAGTCTCTTTGCTCATGAATCTCACGGCCCAAGAAAATCATTTCTTCTTTGGCACCGTAAGTACGCGGACCAAGATGATCGCTCATGCCATAGTCGGTGACTAGACTTCTAGCTAATTCAGTCGCTCGGCGTAAATCCGAAGTTGCTCCGGTTGTTTCCTCCCCAAAAACGTCTTTTTCTACTAAATGCCCGGCTAACAAAACGGCGATTTCCTGAATGAATTCAGTCTTAGAATGCATATGCCGATCTTCTAAAGGAGTTTTTAGGGTATAGCCGCCGGCTGATCCGCGAGCGATAATAGAAACTTTCTGGACAGGGTCAACGAGATGCAAAAAATGAGCGACAACAGCGTGGCCCGCTTCATGATAAGCGGTAACTTTTTTCTCATGATCATTAATAACTCGGCTTTTTCTTTCCGGACCAATCATTACTTTTTCAATCGCTTCAAATAAATTTAAATTACTGATTTCTTTTTTATCTTCACGCGCCGCTAAAATAGCTGCTTCATTTAAAATATTAGCGAGATCGGCTCCGGAAAATCCGGCTGTTCTCTCGGCCACTCTTTTAAGGTCAACTTCTTTAGCTAGTGGTTTCTTACGAGCATGAACATCTAAAATCGCTTGCCTATCTTTTAAGTCCGGCAAATCAATCATTACTCGTCTATCAAAACGTCCCGGTCTTAAAAGGGCCGGATCTAAAACGTCCGGGCGATTAGTCGCGGCGATAACAATAACATTCTGGGTTGGTTCAAAACCGTCCATCTCAACTAAAATCTGATTCAAAGTTTGTTCTCTTTCGTCATGCGATCCGCCTAAACCGGAACCGCGTTTTCGTCCAACCGCATCAATTTCATCAATAAATATAATACACGGCGAATTCTTTTTCGCTTTCGCAAATAAAGAACGGACGCGTGAAGCACCAACGCCGACAAACATTTCTACAAACTCCGAACCGGACATGTGATAGAAAGGAACTTTTGCTTCACCGGCCACCGAACGAGCCAGTAATGTTTTTCCGGTTCCGGGAGCGCCTAATAACAAAACACCACGGGGAATTTTTGCGCCGAGTTCATAAAACTTTTTCGGAAATCTTAAAAAATCAACAACCTCTTTTAATTCTTCTTTGGCTTCTTTAGCGCCGGCGACGTCGTTAAAAGTAACGCGATTCTTTTCGTCGGGCGCAAAATCTTTAGCTGTTGACTGTCCGAAGCTCATCGCTTTTGAATTCGCGCCGGAAACGCCGCGCATCATAAAGAAAATAAATATACCGACAATAACAAGCGGGATTAAGAAAGGCAAAATATTAGCAACGGCAAAATCCCAGCCTGATTCATCTTTAACGGAAATTTTTATGTTAGCCGTCTTGCTCGGATCAACCTTAAAATTATTAAGTAAGGTTGATAAAGAATCATTAGCTTCTTTTCTAATAGTTTCTTTTTTATTATCTTTCAAAGTAACTTCTAGAGAATTGCCATTAATTAAAATAGAGCTAACTTGATCGCCGTTTATCTGCTGAATTAAAGTTTCTATTCCGGCTTGGCTAACTACATCCTTATTAGAAAATGAGCTTATAATAGCCGCAATAGCCAGAAAAGCA
>CAIVBF010000164.1 GCA_903904095.1 uncultured bacterium
GTATGCACTGCCGGTCGTGCGAAATTCTTATTGAGGAAAAATTAAAAGAAATTCCTTTAGTAAAATCAGCCGAATTAAATTATAAAACCGGCGAAGCCGTGGTTTACTATAGCGGTGAAGATATGCCGCAGAAGCATCTTCTTGATAAAGCGATTAATGAGGCCGGTTATGAGATTGGAAAATCAGGAAAGTTACCGTTTTTTTCGCATGATGGAAATGAATATTATAATCTAGGAATTGCCTTTTTGATTTTACTGATTCTGTATTTTGGTTTAAATCTACTTGGCCTAACTAATATTAATCTAAGTCCTGATTTAAGTAATCCTAATGTTTGGTTGATTATTACAGTCGGGCTTGTGGCTGGTTTTTCAACTTGTATGGCCCTGGTTGGCGGTTTGTCTTTAGGACTATCTACTAAGTACGCCGAAAAACATCCGGAAGCTACGGTGGCAGAGAAATTTAGACCGCATTTGTTTTTCGTTTTAGGCCGCATATTGTCGTATGCTTTTTTTGGCGGAATTTTAGGAATGCTTGGAACAGTATTAAAATTTTCTCCCCTTACTAACGGAGTTATTACTTTAGTTCTTGGTGTTGTTATGCTTATAATGGGTTTGCAATTAATTAATATTTTTCCGCGCTTGAGTAAATTTAAATTAACTCTTCCTAAAAGTATTGCTAAAACATTTGGCATAAGCCAAAAGAGTAAAGAATATAGCCATAAAAATTCAATGATTTTGGGTGCCTTAACTTTTTTATTGCCCTGTGGTTTTACTCAGGCGATGCAGTTGTACGCTATAAGTACCGGCAGCTTTGGATCAGGCGCTTTTATTATGGGCTTATTCGCTTTAGGGACAGCGCCCGGTTTATTAAGTATCGGGGGTGTAACTTCTTTAGTTCGGGGGTCGTTTAAAGAAAGATTTTTTAAAGTCGCTGGTTTAGCGGTTATTTTTTTCGGTTTATTTAATTTAAATAACGGCTATACTCTAGCTAGCTTAAATCTCGGAAACATTAATTATAGTAATTCAAGCAAAGAAAGCTTTGTTGAAGATCCTAATGTCGTCATTGAAGATGGCGTTCAAGTTATTAGAATGACTGAGGGAAACAATGGTTATTCACCAAATAAATTTTCAATTAAAAAAGGTGTCCCGGTTAAATGGATTATTGATGCTAAGGCGCCGTTTTCATGTGCTAGTACTGTAATTATTCCAGCTCTTAATATTTCTAAAGATCTGAAAGCTGGTGAGAATATAATTGAATTCATCCCCGAAGAGGCTGGTAAGCTAAATTTTTCATGCTCAATGGGCATGTACACAGGCGTGTTTAATGTTAATTAAAAAAATAATATGAAAAATGTAAATATATCTTTATACGGAATGCATTGTTCGTCATGCGCTCGCATAATTGAACAATCATTAAAAAAAGTACCGGGCGTTAAACAAGCTAATGTTAATTTTGCAGCTGAAAAGGCGGTGGTTATTTATGATGAATCGCAGGTTCAGACTAATGAATTAATCAAGGTTGTCATTAGTGCCGGCTATAAAGCAGAATTAGTAAATTCTAAAGACAGCGAGTATGATCATAAAAAAAGAGAACTTGAAATAAAATCATATCGGGATCGTTTTTGGTTCAGCCTTGCTTTAAGCTTGCCGATGCTTTATTTCATGCTGCTTGATTTCTTTGCTATCCCGGGTAAATTAGCGGTTCTTCCTTATATCGGTATAATTTCTTTAATTCTAACTATCCCAATTCAGTTTGTGGTTGGGGCTGGTTTCTATAAAGGAATGTGGTCTTCTTTAAAAATGAAGACTTTTAATATGGATAGCTTAGTGGCGATCGGAACTTCAACCGCCTTTATTTATAGTTTAGTTAATTTTATAAATTACTTTATAAAGACCGGATCTATTATCGGTTTAGGAGGGAAAATTCCGGAATTATATTTTGAAACGGCCGCTTATTTAATTACTTTTGTTATTCTTGGTAAGTGGTTAGAAATTAGAACGAAGGCTAAGACCGGTGATTCAATTAAGAAATTAATGGGTCTACAAGCGAAAACCGCTCGCGTAATTCGCAATGGCAAGACTTCTGATATTTCCGTTGAGGAAGTTATCCATGGCGATATTGTTATTGTTAGACCGGGCGAAAAAATTCCGGTTGACGGTAAAATCACTAAGGGGTTATCGGCTGTTGATGAGTCTATGATTACCGGCGAAAGCTTACCGACTGAAAAAAATATTGGTGATATGGTTATTGGCAGTACGGTTAATAAAACAGGCAGCTTTGAATTTGAGGCAACTCGCGTCGGTTCTGAAACAGCCTTGGCGCAGATTATTAGATTAATTGAAGATGCTCAGGGCTCAAAAGCGCCTATTCAGGGATTTGCTGATAGAATTTCCGCCGTCTTTGTTCCGACCGTAATCGGCCTAGCTATTCTAACATTTCTAGTTTGGTTTTTTTTACTAGGAGCAACATTATCATTTGCTCTAATGGCTTTTACGGCTGTTATTGTTATTGCTTGTCCTTGTGCCTTAGGTTTAGCAACGCCAAC
>CAIVBF010000165.1 GCA_903904095.1 uncultured bacterium
CCAACCAAAATAATTGAAGCAAGAGCAATATCCGGTTGATAATAATGAGTGGTTAAAGTGAATAAAAAAATAATTAAAGCACCTATACCGCTAACTCCACTGACTAGCCCATCAACACCATCAAGAAGCTTGGTTGTATACATCAGCCCTAAAAGCCAAATAAAGATTAGGATGGGACTTAAATAAGAAATTCTAATTAAATTAAAGTGGGGACCGAAAGGATTAGTAATCTGAGAAATTTCAACACCGCCAAAGATAACAGCGCTGATAGCTAAAATAGGAAAAATAATTTGTTGATATGGTCTTAAATTATACTTATCGTCCAGGGCACCGCCAATCATAATAATGAGACCGCCCATAAAAAAACCAAACAAATGACTATAATGTAAATTACCACTTAAGAATTTATCGGAGAATAAAAACAATACTAAAAAATAAGAAACAAAAATAGCTAAACCGCCCAAGAGAGGAATTGGATGAGTATGGATTTTCCGACCGCCAATTTTATCATCGGGTTTATCAACAACTTTATAATAGATAGCAATTTTTTTTACTATTAAAGTAAATACTACTGATAATATTAAGCTTAGTAAAAATGAAAGAATATAGGACATAAAATAATTTCTTTAACTTAAAGTTCTTCGGCTTTTTCAACTTCAACCTCTGCTTTGGAGTTAATTATGACCGTATCACGGCGTTTTATCTCTCCTGATAAAATATAATTAGCAATCCTGTTTTCAATCTTATCTTGCAATAAGCGCCTCAAAGGACGGGCGCCGAATTTAGGATCATAACCTTCCTTAGCTAAAATAGCAACACCGTCTTTATCAGCCTTAAGACTAATGCCCTTCTCCATTAAATTCTTTTTAATCTTTTTAAGCATCAGCGCCGCTACCTTGCAAACATCCGCCTCGGTTAATGGCTTGAAGGCGATGATGCCGTCAAAACGATTAACAAGCTCCGGCCGCATATATTTATTTAACTGGTTATCAACAAGTTCTTGCTTAATAATATTAATCGGGGTGTTAACTTTAATTTGCTCTTGAATATATATGGCTCCAATATTTGAAGTAGCAATTATGATTGATTCTGTAAAAATTATCGTTCTCCCTTGTCCGTCAGTTAAACGTCCATCATCCAATAATTGTAAAAAAAGATTCAAAATATCCGGATGAGCTTTTTCAATTTCATCTAACAGTATTAAAGCAAATGGTTTTTTGCGAACGGCTTCTGTTAAGTAACCGAGAGCGCCGTCAGGATCGCCAATCATTTTTTTGACGCTATCGGGCGTCTGATATTCACTCATATCTAGGCGAATAAGATAATTTTCATCGCCAAAATAAACATGAGAAACCGCTTTGGCTAATTCCGTCTTTCCAACTCCAGTCGGCCCTAAAAATAAAAAACTGGCAATCGGTCTTTTATCTTCTTTTAATTGCACTCTTGCTCGACGAAGACTAGCGCAAACAGCTGAGACCGCTTCATCTTGACCTATTAAACGATCATGAATTTCATTTTCTAAATTTAAAAGCTTTTGACTCTCATTAGCCGTAACTTTACTAACCGGAACACCGGTTAGTTCCGAAATTGCCGCCGCCACCTCATCCTTAGAACAAAAACAGGAGTCAGGGTTATTCTTACTAATCTGGGAAGAAATTGCGGCTGCTTTTTCTAATAAATTTATAGCCTTAAGAGGTAAAAATTTATCATGTAAATATTTATCAGCCATCCTAGCGGCTTGCTCAAGGGCACTATAAACAATATATATTTCATACTTAGATTCTAAATAAGCGACTTTGCTTTCCAGAACTTGGATTGTATCATTAATACTTGGTTCTTTAACGGCAATGGTCATCATACTCTGTCCTAAAGAAAAATTTTCAATATAACGATTATAATTATCAATAGTCGCCGCTGCCAAGCAATAAACATTGCGGCGATTAATCGCCTCCGCTAAAACATCAGATACATCCAAACTCTCTTTGCTCCCGGAACTAATACCAATTAAACTTTCAATATTATCTAAATAAATAATAATGTTTCCCGACCGGCTAGCCTCATTCAAACAATTAAGCAAGCGCTCTTCGGCTTCCGCAGGAGAAACACCGCTCACTAAACGTGAGATATCAATTTCAATCAAGCGCTTATCTTTTAAAAAATCAGGAACATTTTCTTCAACCATCAATTGCGCCAATCCATTGACTAGGGTTGTTTTTCCAACGCCAGTTGGTCCAACCAACAAAAGACCATTGTGCCCTCCCGAATATGCATCAAAGATCGCTTTGAATTCTTTTTGCCTACCGATGCAGATATCTAGATTGCCAAATTTAGCCTGAATAGTTAAATCGTGAGAAAAATGATCAAGAACCGGAGTGGCAATAGCCGTGTAGGCCCGGTTCATATTATTACCGGGCTTTAGAATAGCTAAACTATGATAATGATTATAATTTTTAACTAATTTATCATTGACCCTAAACCATTCAACGGTATTTTTAATCTTGTCTTGATCAACTTCTAACTCGTATAAAATCTCTCCTAAAACTTTATCCGAATTACCGCAGAATAGAATTAGATTTAAAATATCAATACTATCCAAGTTTCTAGAATAAGCGTCTATAAAAGCTTTTACTAAAAGCTCTTGAAAATTTTTATTTAATTCAATAGCTCCCGAATAATTATCTTGGGGCTTAACTAAATGACGGTCCACTAATTCAACTAATTTTTTACCATCAACATCTAAACGAATAAATAAATTCTGAACTTTCTTAAATTTCAATAAAACCCTGAATAAATGAATAATTTCAACTTTAGATTGTTTAAGTTTATTAGCTAGTAAATAAGATTCTTCTATCGCGCCGAGAGCTTCGTCGGAGAAAGAAACGGAAATATCATAAGTTTTTGAATGTTTCCTTTTTTTCTTAGAATTAAATAAATGATAATTTATTTTTTTAGTGGCCGCTTGTTTTTCACTATTTTTATAAACTAAAAATAAATCAAAAAATAAAGAAAATAAAAAAATAGAAATCAAAGAGCTAGTGTCTCGCCAAAATAATAATATTTTTAAAGGATTTATTAAAAAAACTTCTTTATTTAAAAATATCCAAGTAAAATAAGCGAGCCAGCCGCCAAAAACAATTAATAGACTAAAAAATTTTAACAGATGATTTATTCTTTTCTCGCTACGCTTTAAAAATATAATTGATTTTCTAATTTCTTTATTAAAACACAAAAAATATCCCAGGAACCATGTCCCCTGATTACCAGTACTAGAATCGGCACTGAAATTTAAATTTTCGCCACTATCAATAAATTCTAATTTCTCATTCATAATATATTTATTGAAAAATTTGCCAAGCTAAAGTTAAAATTAGTAAAATCGGGCCTAATAACCAAATAGCAACAAAAATAAGTGATAAGATTACCCAAATCAAAAGAGCTAAGCCTCTAAAAATTATTTGGACCAGAC
>CAIVBF010000166.1 GCA_903904095.1 uncultured bacterium
GCGCCAAATCACCAAAAATAAAAATTGTTACAACTCTATTTCCTTTATACGATTTCGCTAAAAATATTGGCGGCGATTATGTTGAGGTATCTTTGTTATTGCCTCCAGGAGTTGAAGCGCATGCCTTTGAGCCAAAACCGAGTGATATCGCTAAAATTTCTGAAGCGGACATATTTATTTTCACCGGAAGATTTATGGAACCATGGGTTGAAGATATTACCAAAAGTATAAATAATAAAAAATTAATTATAGTTGACGCAAGTATCGGTGTAAAAATGATCACGGAGCTAATCCAGGATCCCAATAATTTAAAACCTAGCTACGACCCGCATGTCTGGCTTAGTTATGATAATGATAAAATAATTGTGAAGAATATTAGTCAAGCCTTGATTAGTTACGATCAGAAAAATAGTGATTATTATTCGCAAAATCTAGCCGATTATCAAAATAAACTTTCCGAGCTTGACGCTAAATATGCTTCCAGTCTAGCTAATTGCCAAAACAAGGAAATTATTTATGGCGGGCACTACGCTTTCGGATATCTGGCGAATCGTTACGGCCTAAAATACAGCGCCGCTCAAGGATTATCGCCAAATTCCGAGCCAAGCGCTCAAGATATAATAGATTTAATCAAAAAAATTAAAGCTGATAAAATTCAATATATATTTTATGAAGAACTCAGTTCTCCTAAAATAGCAGAAACGATATCTAGTGAAACTGGCGCTAAGATGCTTCTTTTAAATGCCGCTCACAACATAAGCTTAGACGATTTTACTAATAATATTTCTTTCTTAAGTATTATGGAAGAAAATTTAATTAATTTGAAAGAGGGTTTAAAATGTAATTAATATGTCAAGAATTATTGCCACAAAAAACCTATCCGTCTATTATGATAAAATTGAAGTCCTTCACGATATTTCTTTCACTGTTAATAGCGGAGATTTTATTGGTCTAGTCGGCCCTAATGGTGCCGGAAAAACAACTTTAGTTAAGGCAATTTTAGGTTTAATCCCAGCCTCTTCCGGTAAAATTGAATTGTTCAATAATGATCAAAATAAATTTAATAGCTGGGGTAAAATCGGTTATTTGCCGCAAAAAAATTCAACAATTAATTCCCTTTTTCCGGCCACGGTTCTAGAAATTGTCATGCTCGGCTTAATGTCACAAAAAAAATCGCCTAAAAGAATTACTAAAAATGATCGGATGAAAGCTCAGGAGATTCTGGATAAATTAAATATCAGTGACTTAAAAGATAAGATGATTTCAAAGTTATCCGGCGGACAACAGCAAAAAGTTCTCTTAGCGCGCGCCTTGGTTTCTAACCCGGAACTATTAATCTTTGATGAACCCTCAACCGCCCTTGACCCGCAATCACGAGAATCATTTTTTGAAATGATTAATAAATTAAATAAAGATTTAGGGATTGCCATTATTTTAATTACCCATGATACTGCCTACATCGGCGAATACGCTAACGAATTATTATATATTGATAAAGATTTAATTTATTTTGGCAGCTTTGCCGATTTTTGCCGCTCCGAAAAAATGGGTGCGTACTTCGGTAATTACGAACAACACGCTATCTGCCATCAACATAATCACTAATACTCTTAAAAATTTTAAATATGGAACTAATAAATTTTTTACAATATTCCTTTATTCAGAAAGCATTTTTTGCCGGATCTTTCGTCGCGATAATCTGTTCAGCTTTGGGGTTGTTTTTAGTTCTGCGGAAGATGTCTTTAATCGGCGACGGCCTATCTCATGTCAGCTTTGGAGCGATTGCCCTTGGCTTATTTTTCGGCATTTATCCTTATTATATTGCTATCCCTTTAGTAATGATTGCTTCTATCGTAATTTTAAAAATAAGTGAGAAAGCTAAAATCTACGGCGATGCGGCTATCGGCATAGTTTCGGCAATTGGTATTGCTGGTGGCGTTATCTTAGTTAGCGTTTCTAAGGGCTTTAATGTTGATCTTTTTTCTTATTTATTCGGAAACATATTAGCGATAAGTAGTGGCGAATTAATTTTATTAGTTCTTTTGTCTTTAATTGTCTTAGCGACAATCTACTTTTTTTACTGGGATTTGTTTTCCGCGACTTTTGATGAGGAATATGCGAAGACAACCGGCATAAAAATTAATTTTATAAACATTCTCCTAACGATTCTAACTTCCCTTTGCGTAGTTTTATCAATAAAAATAGTCGGCATAATGCTGGTTTCGGCCTTATTAATATTACCAAGCGTTACTGCCCTACAGATTGCTAAAGGATTTAAGTCAGTAATGTTTATCGGCGCGATTATATCGGTTATTTCGGTTATCTCGGGAATAACTTTTTCCTTCTTTTTAGATATCCCAACCGGTGCCACAATTGTCATGATTAATGCTATATTTTTTGGTTTAGCCTTGCTGATAAAAAAATTATAAGTCTTTCATCTTTAAAATAAAAAAGACATTCTTTGATCGGAATGTCTTTTGTTTTTAAAATATTTTATTGCGGCATGGCTCCTCCTCCGCTTGGCATTGTTACGCCTAATGGTGGTCCGCCGGCATCAGCCGGAGGCGCACCCGCTCCGCCACCCATGCCGACATTAGTCTGAATAAGCGAACTGGATTTTTTTGTAGTTGCAGTGGTGCTTGCAGTACTTGTTTTAGAAACTATCATTTTTACTCCAAACCAAGCAACCAAAGCTAAAATAATTAATAAAATTAGAAATTTTAAATTATTTTTTATTTTATTTTTTCTTTCTGGATTTTTATCAGTCATATTTTTTATCCGCCGGTTGGCGGAATTAATTCAAACTATTATTTTTAAATTTTACTCTAAAATTACTTTACCTTTATTCACTTCTTAAGGCATCAACCGGATCAAGACGGCTAGCTTGAAAAGCGGGATAAAAGCCAAAGAAAACACCAACTAAAACAGAAAATGAAAAGCCAATCAGCGGGCCATTAAGCGAAGAAGTCATTGCGATAATATTAAAATAGGAAATTATCGGAATGGCGGCTTGGCCGATAATCATCCCGATAATGCCGCCGACCATTGATAAAATAACTGACTCTAATAGAAACTGACTTAAAATATCCGATCGCTTGCCACCAATCGCTTTAGCAATTCCGATTTCTTTAGTTCGTTCCGCTACTGTTACAAACATAACATTCATAATCCCAATACCGGATACTAACAAAGTAATAGCGGCAATTGCTGTTAATAGCGTTGATAAAGTTTTCGCAGAAGCTTGGGCCGCCGCAACCATACTGCCGGCATCCATAATCCGAAAATCATCAGCATCACTTATTTTAAGCTTATGCTCGGTTCGTAAGATAGCCGAAATACTAGTTGTCGCTAGATTAGTATTATCAACACTATCAACCTGAGTAGTAATCATCACCTGGCCTTTTGTCCCTAGAATACTTTTTTCTGCCGTACTATTAGGAACAATAACCGCTTCATCAACTGATATCATACCCACCCTAGATCCCAGCTTTGTTAGAACACCAATAACCTGTAGCTTTTTACCGGCTACAGTAATCTCAGCGCCAATTGGGTTTTCGCCACTCGTAAATAAATCAGAAACAACCGTGCTTCCAACAACCGCCACCATACTCTTAGAATCAATGTCATCTTGCGTAATTGTACGACCGGAAGAAACACTTAAATTTGAAATAGGAATAAAATTCTGGTCAACACCAACTACGCCATAACTTTTATCGGTTGAACCATAAGACACGCTAGAATTTCCCTCAATTGCTCCCGTTGCTGAAGCAATATGATCAGCGCTAAGCAATAATTTAGCGTCCTCGGTTTTTAATTTTGAACTGCTAGTAAAACCACGGCCGCGATTAGCCATTATTAAAATGGAATTAGCGCTTAAGTTTTGAAATTGGGAATTGACCGATTCTTGTGCTCCTTTACCAACCGCAAAAACGGCAATAACCGTCGCTACGCCAATAATAATACCGAGCATTGATAAAAAAGTTCTTGTTTTTTTAGCCAGCAATGATTCAGCTGACATTTTTACAATTTCTAAAGTCATATTTTAATAATGATCTTTTAATTTATAATTATTATCAAGAACTTGCCCGTCGCGGAGATAAATAATCCGATCGGCATATTTAGCGACTTCAGTTGTATGAGTTACCATAACAACCGTTTGTCCTCTTTCTTTAAATTTTTTAAAAATTTCCATTACTTCAAGCCCGGATTTAGAATCAAGGGCGCCGGTCGGTTCATCGGCCAAAATTATTTCTGGATCATTAATTAAGGCCCGACAAATAGCGATTCTCTGTTGTTGACCGCCAGAAAGTTCAGTTGGCTTATAATCAAGGCGATGTCCCATACCAACTGATTCTAATAATTCTCTCGCTTTTTCAGTTCTATCGCCGGCCGAGACGCCGGCATACAAAGCCGGTAAAGCAACGTTTTTTAAGGCGGAGAAACGAGAAAAAAGATTAAACTGCTGGAAGATAAAGCCCATTTTTTTATTTCTAATATAGGCTAAAGTAAAATCATCGCGGACAACGCCAATATCTTCCCCGTCTAAAAAATATCTTCCTTCACTTAGAGGGTGTAGACAACCAATTATATTTAACAGGGTGGTTTTGCCGCAACCGGATTCTCCCATGATTGCCACAAACTCTCCTTTTTTTATTTCTAAATTTATTCCCTTAAGAATAGGAATTTCATCGCCATTACTTAAGAAATAAGATTTTTTTACATTCTCTAGTTTTATGGCCAGATTTTGCGGCATAATTAATATTTTCTAATTTAAAATATAGATTAATAAACGATAGAGTCACCGGCATTAAGGCCACTAACAACTTCTACTTTCTTGCCATCCGTAAAACCAGTCACGACATTAGCGATTGTCCCATCCGCTTTTTCAACTGATGGCTTGCCGCCGATATTTCTGACAGCGGATACCGGAATAGATAAAACATTGGGCGCTTCAGAAGTAATAAATTCAACTGAGGCAGTCATCCCTTCTCTAATTTGCGATTCACTGGCCTTAGCTAAAGCAACGCGAACTAAATAAGTAACAATGCCGTTTGAACTAGTTTGAGAAGTAAGAGAAATAAAACTAACGTCTCCTTCTAAAGTTAGTCCTTCTACGGCGTCAAAAGTTGCCCGTGCTTTCTGACCAACTTTTATTTTACTAATATCTGCTTCCTCAATATTAACTTCAATATATAAAGTATCGTTATTAATAATTGTTGCCATTGATTTGGCCGTACTATCGCCTAAAATAATATCGCCTTTTTTATAATTAAGCATTGCCACCACACCCTCAATCGGCGAGATTAGAGTGGCTTGCTCCATATTATATTTAGCTCGGTCAACGGCAATAGCCGCTGATGTTAATTGCGAACGGACTGAAGCTAAATCAGATTCTTTAGCCGGAGCAATCAAATCAGCATAATCATTCTTAGCTTGCGTCAAAGAAATCTCTCTAGCTTTAACTGAGATTGTCGCATTATTAATATTCTGCTCGGTTTGTTTCTTAAGAATATTTAAATCATTAACGGCTTTTGTATAAGCTGTTTGATATTGCTCTAAACTGCTTTTAGCGTTATCAACCGCCTGAGTAGCGTTATTTAGACTTGAGGCCATTGAAATGGCGCTAGATTGGTTAGTATTTATCGTTGATTTTAAACTGTCTAATTTAGACTGAGTAAGACCGGCAAAAGTAATCGTTCCGTCTAAAACTTTTTGCATATACCGCAAATGTTCTTGCATGGCCGATACAACTTTTAAGGCATTATCAGCAGCACTATCAACATTGCTATTAGAGCTACTACTGTTTAAACCACTAATGACAGAGTCTGATTGCATTACCAGGGACTTCACACTAGAATAAGTATCTTTAGCGTAATTTAAAGAAGACTCATCCATAACTCCTAAGCCAAGTTTAAATTCACCATTAATATTAGTATTATCAACTCCTAAAATACTATCGGAATCGCGTAATTGTTTTATTAAACTAAGCGAAGTTGATTTTAAAGTATTTATTAAACTTAGATAAGCATTATGGACAATTTCACTGTCATTAATAGTATTATTAAGTTTCAAATTACTTTCGGCTGTCGTTACATTAGTTTCGGCGTTGGTAATATTCTGGCCAGAATTAGATTTAGTCTGTTCAAGGCTAATTTTTGCTTGATCAAGAGATACTTGCGCCTGATCAATCGCCGCCTTAGATTTACTCTTTTCGCTGTCAGTTGCCGATTCTAATTTAAGATTATAATTAGAAAGAGCCGATTGATAGTTATTATAAGCACTTCTTAATTCAAATTCTAAGCTTTCTGTTTTAACGGAAGCAACTTTATCACCTTTTTTGATTTTATCCCCTTCCTTAACAAAAACATCAGAAACTTCTAAATTACCACTAACCGGAAACGATAGTTCTACTCCATCTTTAGCAACAACTTTGCCTGACGACGAAATAGAAATTTTTAAATCTTCTTTCTTAACAGTCGCCTTAGTTTGGACCGCCGTAGCGGTCTGTGTTTTGTTCTGGCTACTATAGTAATAATAAGATGCCGCTGAAACTGCTACAATAACAATAAATACTAATAGCCCTTTTTTATTAAAAAGTTTTCCTAAAAAACCTTTTTTAGCTTTTTTACTTTCTTCTAAAATTGATTGTGCCATAGATTTATTTAATTAATAAGAACAAACTCGGCTATTTTTTTGTCAGTCGTACTACTAGCCAACCAGATTGTTACTGATTTATCGCTGGTAATATCACTAAGAGTCGCTTCAACCATTGTCCTTTGTTTTGCAGTTGTGTCGCTAGACGACTTTAACATTTGGATACCAACCGGAATAGTTATTGTTTCTTCTCCCGTGCTCATCGCCTTCATTCTTTCAAGCATAGCTGCTCTATCAGTCGTGCCTGAACCACCTTGCCCACCCGGTCCACCATTCCAGTTTCGTCCACCTCCGCCATCAACAGATCTATTAGTTCCGCTTAAAGAAATAGCTGGGGCCTGACGAGTATTAGAGGCATCTCCGCCCGCCGGAGTACTACTGGCATTCTGACCGCGTCCGCCTTTCATATCAATTTTTAAAATAGTCGCCTCATTGCCCATGATTGATTTAACAACACCGCGAACATCCGGAACGCGATCTGGCTGGCCAAAATCAGGCATTCTCTGGCCACGACCTCCTGGTCCTGGCTGGGCCGCATTATCAGCGCCTTTTGAGGTATTATTAGCAACGGGGGTCTTACTGCAGGCCGAAACTGTTATCAAAATAGCAAATAAAAATGTGGAAACAATTAAAATAC
>CAIVBF010000167.1 GCA_903904095.1 uncultured bacterium
ATGTCTTATGGTATTTATCGCAAATTGCTGAAGAATTAGGAATTAATTTTGATGACGTCGCTGAAGCAAACATAATTAAGACGCAGTCTCGCTTAGAACGTAATTTAATAAACGGATCGGGCGACAATCGCTAGACTAAATTTATATGACAATTATCCAAAGCTTTGTGATGGGAATAGTTGAGGGATTAACTGAATTCTTGCCAATTTCTTCAACTGCTCATCTGATTTTTACTGGCGAATTATTACGAATTCCCGCTTCGGAATTTCTAAAAACTTTTGAAATATCAATTCAACTCGGCGCTATTTTAGCGGTTGTAATTATATATTCCAAAAGAGTCTGGAATAATCTGGGATTAATCTGGAAATTGGCCGCCGCTTTTATCCCAACTTCAATTATCGGTTTAATTTTCTATAAAATTGTTAAAAATTTCTTAATGGAAAGTAATTTAGTGATTGCTATTTCTCTTTTATTAGGCGGTATTATAATTATTTTATTTGAAAATTGGTATTCAAAAAAGAATGTTTCGGAAATAGCTGATGATAATGATTTAAATAAAATAACCTATAAGCAGGCAGTGATTTTAGGTGCTATACAGGCCCTAGCGATTATTCCTGGTGTCTCTCGAGCCGGCGCGACAATTATCGGCGGATTAGCCCAAGGAATAAAAAGAAAAACAATCGTAGAATTTTCTTTCTTATTAGCTATCCCAACCATGCTCGCGGCCACCGCCTTAGATATTTATAAAAATCCAACTGTTTTTAGCGGCAATCAATTAACTCTTTGGGCGATTGGTTTTATAACCTCATTCATAACCGCTATTATTGGCGTTAAATTCTTAATTAAATACGTTCAAAAAAATGATTTCAAGATTTTTGGCTGGTATAGGATTGTTTTAGGATTGATTGTATTGGGTTTAATATTGTTAATTAAATAATTAAAAGAGTAATTTTAGATAATAAAAAAACCGTTCTTATTCAGAGCGGTTTTTCTATTTACCTAAAAGTTTAATTAGTTGTTTTCAGCGCTGTCTGGTCTGACAAATCCTTTTACGATAATCTTATCGCCAAATTGAGAAACAGCTTCCTTAGCTACTTCTTCCCAGTGAATTAATTCACTAGAATTATCGGCAGAAACAATTATGTAAAATGGATTTTCGTCTGTAAAGCGCTCCGCACCAAAGCCATGATGACCTAAAGCTATTCCCGTTAAGGTCTCAAGCTCAGCCTTCATGTAATCCTTGCTGAATCCTAGCCCGGCACCGCTGCAAACAAAATGAGCCGGAAAATCATCTAGATTAGTAGAATCAAATTTACCGCTTTGGTCTAGAACAATAGCGACTTCATTGTGATATTCGCTAGCCATTTCTTCACGGCTTAAAAATTTGTAATCTGCACCTAATTGTTCGGCCAGTTTTTTAGCACAATAAGCACCGTACTCATCAGAATTTGAAATGCCTTCAGGAATTTCTTCCGATTTTAAGGAATTAAATTTTTTGGCGGCGGCGCCACAATCAGCATGAGCGGTTAAGGCTTTAATTTTACCCTTAAAACGCTCAACAAAGACTGCCCTTTCCTGTTCAGAAAGCAATAAACCGCTTCCAGCAATACCAATTTTATGTCCATCAAGCACACGGCCATCAGAACAATCAATTGTATCAAGGTCACAAAAGGATTCTTTGAAGCCAGGCATAGATTCAACTATGGCCTGTAAATTTTCACCATCAAGCAAACCCTTTATAACTTTATTTTGGCGGGATTTTTCCCAGCCCTGTTCAATTGTTTCTGCTCCCGATTCTTCGGAAACAATTAGTTCGTTAACCGTTAGTTTTTCGTGCTTGTTCATAAATTTTCCCTCCTTAACTTTAAATAAATAGATTATATTAACTTATTTACTACTTTTTAATTTGCGCCATTTATTAACAGCGTGTAAACGCGCCAATTCCTTTTCAATCTTAGCGCTGATATTGGCGAATTCAACATCATCAACAAACTTAGCGTTCTTTTTAGCTTCTTCCGCTCTTAACTTAGCCGCTTCAATTTTACTCTCGTCAAGTTCTTCAGCCCGTTCGGCAGTATCAGCTAAAATAACAATTTTATCTTTCATGACTTCAATAAAACCGCCAGAGACAGAAATAATTTCCGTGTTGTTGTCGGCTAATTTTAATTCAATAACGCCGGTTTTTAAAACAGAGACTAAGGGGATATGATCAGGCAGAACAGTAATCTCTCCACTAGTTGTCGGCACGCTTATCTGCAAAATCTCCTGCTTTAAAACAGTTCGTTCGGGTGTTACGATTTCAAATTTTATTGTCTTCATAAATTTAATCTACACACTATCACCCTTTAAATTATTTTTTAACTAAATCTTCAATTCCGCCAATCATATAAAAATCATCTTCATTCTTATCATCATGTTTTCCGTCTAAAATTTCTTTAAAAGCGGAAACCGTATCAGCTAACTTAACATATTTACCGGGACGTCCGGTAAAAATTTCTGCAACAAAGTTAGGCTGAGACAAGAATTTCTGAATCTTACGAGCACGGGCAACAATAATTTTATCTTCCGCTGCTAATTCTTCCATGCCTAAAATAGCAATTATATCTTGCAAATCTTTATAACGTTGTAAAATTTTCTGAACACCACGAGCCGCTTCATAATGATCTTGGCCGACAATTTTAGGATCTAAGATAATTGAAGATGAATCTAAAGGATCAACGGCCGGATAAAGACCTAATTCCGATAAGGAGCGGGATAAAACAACTGTTGAATCTAAATGCCCGAAAGTTGTCGCTGGAGCTGGATCGGTTAAGTCATCGGCGGGAACGTAAACAGCTTGAATTGAGGTAATTGAGCCATTTTTAGTAGAAGTAATTCTTTCTTGCAGCTCACCCATTTCTGAGGCTAAAGTCGGTTGATAGCCTACCGCTGAAGGCATACGCCCTAAAAGAGCGGATACTTCAGAACCGGCTTGTGTAAAACGAAAAATATTATCAACAAAGAATAAAACATCCTGATTTTTTTCATCACGGAAATATTCGGCAATTGAAAGTCCAGATAAAGCAACGCGGGCACGGGCTCCTGGCGGTTCATTCATTTGACCAAAGACCATTGATACCTTGTCAATAACACCACTTTCTTTAAATTCACTATATAAATCATTACCTTCACGAGTACGTTCACCAACCCCGGCAAAAACGGAATATCCGCCATGTTCAGAGGCAATGTTATGGATTAATTCTTGAATAACAACAGTTTTACCAACACCAGCACCGCCAAACATTCCGACTTTTCCGCCCTTAACAATCGGACAGATTAAGTCAATAACTTTAATACCGGTTTCTAATATTTCAGTATTATTTGATTGGTCGGTAAATTTAGGGGCCGGACGATGAATCGGGTATTTCTTTTCGGTTTTAATTGGTTCGCCGCCGTCAACAATTTCTCCTAAAACATTAAAAATACGGCCCAATGTTTCTGGCCCGACTGGGACACTGATTGAGGCTCTAGTATCTACGGCCTTATCACCACGTCTTAAGCCGTCAGTTGAACCCATGGCCACTGTTCTAACCAAGTTAGAACCAATATGTTGCTCAACCTCTAATGTTAACGTTTTACCATTTAGCTCTACTTCCAGAGCATTATAGATTTCCGGTAAAATATTTTCAAAATAGACATCAACAACAACGCCAATGACTTGTTTTATAATACCGATGTTTTGCTTTTGTTCGGACATATTATTTAAATTATTATAAATTCTTATTCAGCCAGCGCATTTGCTCCGGCTGAAATTTCAGCGATTTCCGCTGTAATACTGGCCTGGCGCGCTTTGTTATAAAATAAAGTTAACTCGCTAACCATATCCCCGGCCGCTTCCGTTGCTTGATGCATGGCCGTCATACGGGCACTGTGTTCAGAAGCATTAGCTTCTAAAAACGCCTGATATAACTGAACCTCAAGAAGACGAGGGATTATTAAATCTAAAACTTCCGATGGAGACGGTTCAAAAGTATAATCATAAACAAAATTATCTCCGCTAGAATGTTTTTTTGATTTCTCATTAATAAGTTCTTGATTAACGCCGATTTTAGGATCTTTGCCAACAATGCCTAAATATTCATCAACAGTTTTAATATCTAGCGGCAATAGTTGTTTTACTCTGGGAACCTGTTTAGCCGGATTAACAAAATCAGTGTAAGCAACTAAAATTTTATCATATTTACCGGACAAATAATCATCAACCGCCATTTTAATAATCGGATAGATTTCTTTAGCGTCGTTTAATAAATCATTCTTCTCAAACTCGGCGACAATATTGTAATTTTGATTATTAAGAGATAAACCCTTTTTACCCGCTAGAATAAAATCAGTCGCGATATTGTATTTTTTAATTGAATCCTTAGCCTTAGAAATAATAGCCGCATTATAAGCACCGCACATTCCCCTATTTGAACTAATTAAAATGATAGCTGCTTTTTTAATTTCTTTGCGTCCGGCAAGCAATGGATGTAAAGATTCATTTTTAGTTTCCGCTAATTTCGCCAAACGTAAAACCGTCTCCCAGCTTAAATTAGCATAGGTACGCGTTTTTAAAACCGCCTCAATCGCTTTACGCATTTTTGAAGCTGCGACCATTTCCATGGCCTTAGTAATTTTTTTAGTGCTCGTAACGGATTTAATCCGTCGCGAAATTTCTTTTGTCTGAGCCATCTTATTTAAATGCTTTCGGCATTACTTAATTAAATAATCAATAGTTTCTTTAAAATCAGCTACTAATTTTCTTAATTTTCCGTCAATCTCATCGTCAATCTCTTTTTTAGCGGCAATTAACTTTAGAACCTCATCATTTAAATCGGCATATTTATATAGGGCGGATTCAAATTCTCTAGTTCTATCAACCGGAACATTATCCATTAATCCATTTACTAAAGTAAAATAAATCAAAACCTGTTTGGCGGCTGATAATGGCTGATATTGATCTTGTTTAAAAATTTCATATAAACGAGCACCGCGATCTAATTTCTTTTTTGTGTCCTCATCCAAATCAGAGCCAAACTGTGCAAAAGCGGCTAGCTCTCTGTATTGAGCCGCTTCTAAGCGCATCTTACCAGCCACTTTTTTCATCGCTTTAATTTGAGCGCTGGATCCGACACGAGAAACTGACAAACCGGCATTGATAGCCGGACGATTTCCTTTATAAAATAAGTCTGGTTCCAAGAAAATTTGACCATCGGTGATTGAAATAACATTGGTCGGGATATAAGCGGATAAATCTCCCGCTTGAGTTTCAATAATTGGTAAAGCTGTGATTGAGCCGCCGCCAAAGTCTTTATTTAATTTACAAGCCCGTTCTAATAAACGAGAATGTAAATAAAAAACATCGCCCGGATAGGCTTCACGTCCCGGAGGTCTTCTTAGTAACAAAGAAATTTCACGGTATGAAACGGCATGCTTAGATAAATCATCATAAATAATTAAAACATCTTCTCCCTTATCACAGAAATATTCCGCCATAGCGCAGCCGGCATAAGGAGCGATATATAATAATGAGGCAGGGTTAGAAGCACCGGCTAAAACAATTGTTGTATAGTCCATCGCCCCCGCTTCAGTTAATTTTGTAACAATACCGGCAATTTTAGATTCTTTCTGACCAATCGCTACATAAATACATTTCATGTTTTGGCCCTTCTGGTTAATAATAGTATCAATCGCGATAGCCGTTTTACCTAGTTGACGATCACCGATAATAAGCTCTCTCTGGCCGCGGCCAATCGGAATCATCGCATCAATCGCCTTAATACCGGTCTGAACCGGTTCCTTAACTGAAGCACGGGTAATAACGCCGGGAGCAATTTTTTCCACTGGATAAAAAATAGTAGTTTCTAATTTTCCTTTACCATCAAGCGGTTCGCCTAATGGGTTTAAAACACGGCCGATGACTGCTTCGCCAACCGGAACCTCAAGAATACGTTTTGTTGAAACAACTTCGTCTCCTTCTTTAATCAAAGTAAAATCACCTAAGACGATTGCTCCGACTAAATTTTCTTCAAGATTTAAAGCAACACCGGAAATATCGCCATGAGCGCTTTTAAATTTTAAAATTTCCGACATCATCGCCTCTGATAGACCGGAGACAAGAGCAATACCATCGGATATTTTTAGAACACGACCGACAGACTTTTCGCTAGCCTCAACTTTGAATCCGGATATTTCTTCTTTCAGTTGTTCAATTATGAAATCCTTTGTACTTGACATATAATTTAATTTATTGTAAATTTATTTTAGTTATTATTAATCGTTTTATTACTAATCGTTCTTAAAAATTGATAGTCATGAAAAAAACACTTATTTGGATTGCCGTTGCGATCTTCGTTTATTTCCTGCTTTTCATTTTAAAACTGTTGCCGGCACCACTGGATTTCTGCTCTGGGTTGGAAGATAAAAGCCGATATGCAGTTAGCGGGTTAATATTCCTTCTTGGCGTGATATTCCTGGTCTGGCATTGGAACATGGAGCCAGCCCCGACATCAAAGACATAACCGCCTGAAGAAAAAATTTCTTCCACCAAATTAAGGCCTCACCGCGGGGCCTTCTTTTTTTAAAAAAATTAGCCTTCTAGCTGTGCCCCTAATTCACCTAAACTACTTCTTAGACTACCATCAATAATCCGATTGTTATATTTTAAAATAAAACCGCCTAAGATTTTTCCATCGGTATATTCTTCAAGAACAATTTTCTTCGCACCGGATTTCTCTTTTAGATAGTTTACAACTGTTTCTCGTGATTCTTTGCTTAATTCTCTAGCGCTAGTTAGCTCTGCTTTAAGCTCGCCGTTTTCAATATTCCAAATATTTTCAAAAATTTCAATAATTTCCGACTCCTTATTTAAGTTATTACCCTTGCCTAAAATCGCGACAAAATTATGTAAAACTTTTTTTACTTCAGTCTTATCAGTCTTCCCTTTAAGAGATTCATAAAGACTTATCGCGTATTGTTTAGCGGATATTTTCATAATTACTTAACCAATTTTTTAATTAATTCTTGATCCTTCTCACTATTCATCTTCTCATTCAATAATTTTTCAACAGTCATTACAACAAGACCAGCTACTTCTTTTTTAATTTCTTTTAAGGTCTCCCCTTTTTCACGAGCCATCTTCTCTCTTTCGGCATTAATAACCTGGCCAATATCTTCTTTCGCTTTATTAATTAACTCATTGCGACGTTCCTCACCCCTCTTATCAGCCTCTTCAATAATTAAATTAGCCTGCTTCTTGGCCGCGCCAATAATTTCTGACTGCTCTTTTTCGGTTAAAGCTAAACGTTTTTCAATTTCATCGGCATCTTTTAAACTTTTATCAATTTTTTCCGATCTTTCCGTCATTACTTTAACTAATGGCTTAAAAGCAAAAAAATACAAAACAGAAAAGACAATCGCAAAGTTAATTAACTGGGCGATAAATAGTCTAAAGTCAATGTGAAATGTTGAAATTAATGATTCCATATTTATTTTTAATAATAATCTAGCGCTTTCTCCCGAAAAATTCAGGAGAAATTCGTCAAAATATTATTTGATACTGAAGGCGATAACAAGAGCGTAAATAGCAATAGCTTCGGCAAATGCTGAAACTAAAAGCATCGGCACTAAGATTTTGCCAGCCGCTTCCGGGTTACGTCCAATCGCTTCCATGGCCTTAGCTCCGATAAAACCAATACCTAAACCAGGACCAATTGCGCCAACGCCGATAGCGATGGCTTTTGCTAACATAGCTGTTTCCATAATTTTATTAGTTAACCATAAATTAAAATTTATAATCAACTTTATTTATTTACTTTTTATTTTTAAATTAATGCTCTTCAGCGGTCGTGTTAATTGTTAAGTATGTTAAAATCAACATCGCGAAAATAAGAGCCTGAATTAAACCAACCAAAATCTCCAGAAATAAAAACGGGATCGGTATACCATAGGCCAGAATAGCCGACATAGAGGCAAGCAAAACTTCACCAGCAAAAACATTGCCGAATAAACGGAAGGATAGACTAGCTACTTTAGCGACCTCACCGATAACCTCAATAATTCCGACAAAAGCTTTAATCGGATTAACAATCAAAACGGTCGGATCTTTGAAAACCTTTTTCGGAATTTCTAAAAGAACTTTTATATTAATAAATTTATTAAAATAATTCCAAGAACCGATAGCAATTACTCCTAAAATATGACTAATTACAACTCCGATAGTCGCTAACGCTAAAGTTGTATTTAAATCGGCCGTACCGCCGCGCAAGTAAGGAATAAAAAAGTTCTCTCCGCCAATTTTAACAATTTGCCCGATAGAACCGACACCTGGCAAAATCCCCATCCAGTTATTGATAAGAACAAAAAAGAAAAAGGCTAAAACTAGAGGAGCAAATTGCAAAGATTTTTTTCTACTGCCGGTAACACCATCAAATATTCCTAAAAAACCCTCAATAATCATTTCCATGGCATTCTGCAGACCGGTCGGGACTTTTTTAATATTACGACTTATCAAAATTGTTAAAGTAATAATAATCAAAAGAGCGACTCCGGAAGTCATCAGGGCATTAGTTATCGGAAAAGAACCGATATGAGCAATCGGTTCAGCATATAAAGTATTTTCATGAATTATTTGTTCAGCTACTACCCCGGATTCTTGAGACATAATTTATTTTATTTCAACATTCTTTTTATTTAATTTATCACTCTCCATTTTCAACTTTTTTTCAATTTCCGCTTCAATTTCTATTTTTTTAAACTCCTTTAGCGCATTGGTTATCAAACCATACATAGAAATTATAAAACAGAAACCGATTGAGATTAAAAGCAGTAATGGTTCGGTATGATATTTACCATCAAGCCATTTACCGACAATAACACCAATAATAACCGGCCCGACAATCCAGGCCGATAAATTACCTAAAACTCTTAAAGAAATGGCTAAATAATTGTCCTTCATATTAATTATTGTTAATAATATTACTTATTAACAAACCAACCTCTGTTATAGCGTAAAAAAAGTTCTATGTCAACCCTCTGAAAATCGGATTTCATCTTAAATCTTAAAGAAATTACGAGCTGTCGTGCTAGTTATCTCGGCTACTTTTTCTATTTTTAAATTTTTAATTTCGGCTATTCTTTTGGCAACATATTGAACTAAAATCGGCTCATTTCTTTGGCCACGATATGGTTCCGGCGTCATATACGGAGTGTCGGTTTCAATCATTATTTTTTCTAGAGGCATTTTTCTAATTACTGAGTCCCATTGCTGGCTAAAAGTTATTAAACCGGTAAAAGAAATAATTAGCCCTAACTCAAAATACTTCCAGGCCAGATCTTCATCGCCAGAAAAACAATGGATTACTCCCCAAGGGCGATCAGTCGGAATAACATCGCCATATTCTTTTTTGAATTCTTTTAAAATCATTAAAAGATCGTCATGTGCCTGGCGACAATGGATAATAACCGGCAAATCTAAATTCCGAGCTAATAATAATTGCTGAGCAAAAACTTCTTGTTGCTTTTTTTTAATTGCCGTTACATCTTTAGTTAAATCTAAATGATAGTAATCAAGGCCAATCTCGCCAATGGCTACCACTTTTTCAAACTTAGCTAATTTTTCATAAACTCCATAGTCAAAATCTTCATAACGAGAAACAAAACTATAAGAATTATCTTCCTCGCTGTCATCAATTAGTCCTTCCTGCAAATGAACAGGATGAAGACCGATTGCGGCATAAACGCCCCTTTCGTATTTATTAGCATACTGCAGAGCACGGCTAGATGTCCGAGACTCCGAACCAACTAAAATCATCCAAGTATTATTATCTAAAGAACGGCGAATAACCTCGTCGGCATCGTCTTTAAAAGCGGCAAAATTAACATGAGCATGAGTATCAATAAACATAAATTGAATAATTAAAAACGCGCTTGAACGCGTTTTTAAAATTTTTTAAATTTTTACATTTTTACTTCCGGCGCAGAAGAGTCAGAATTTGGTTTTACCTCTGTATTAGTGTCGGTTTCGTTAGATTTTGAGCAGCAGTCATGCC
>CAIVBF010000168.1 GCA_903904095.1 uncultured bacterium
ACCTAAAAAAACTGGCAAAGCAATAAGATAAATTTTTATAAACATATTATTTGTTTAAGTAAGTAATAGTTAATTGTAAAACAGTCGCGAAAGAAACCCAAAGCAAATAAGGAATTTGAATATATGCAAGCCAGGGTAAATAAGGATAAATAGACACCATCGCCCAGATGAGAGTAATTAATATAAATAGAATATCAAGACCGGCCAATAAATTATTTTTTAGTCCAAATTGTAGTGAAGTAAAAGATAAATTAAAGATAATGTTAAGAATAAAAGGTAGTGCTACAATAAATGGTACTTGTTCCTGCCAAGTCATAACAAATATTTTTCCGAACGAAACTACAATTAGAACATAAAGAAATGTCCAAACTGGACCAAAGAGCCATGGCGGCGGCGACCAGGAGGGCTTAATTAATTGCGAGTACCAATTATATGTATTCATATACATTGATTATATACCAAAACGAGCATTTCTGCTCGTTTTTGTGTTACTGGCTCGGAGGCTGGTATATAGTTGAAATGGTTTTAACTAATAACTAAAACCGCCATATGTGTGTACCTAAATCACTCTCCTGGTTAGACTGCTTTCGAACTCGAATGGCTAATTATGGAGAAAATTTGGACGCTTAAAATCTATCCCTTAATTTCAAATGATTCCATCCAAGGCAACATTTCTTCCCAACTATCGAATAACTGATCAAAGCCTTCTTTTCTAAAAATATTTTCAACTGTTTTTAAAACGCTCTGTTGTGTTAATAAATCACCTGTTTGAACAATCTTTACTAGAATCGAAATAAATTCATCTTTTGACAATGGTAATTTTTCTAAAGGATAATTTGTTAATTCCCAATCTAAATATTTATAAAACGGTTTTATTCTGCCCTCTAGCCCGAATATAGCATTAAGCAAAGACGGTAATCCATCAGCTGCTTCCAGTTGTGAGGCTATTTTATTTCCATCACGAAAACATTTTATCGAACGATATACCTGATTAATAAAACCATCTAAGGATGCGGATACAAATTCTTCTTTTTTATCTGACGGGATTATTCCCTTTTCGTCTATAATTTTTTGGATTTCTCCTGATTTATCAACCTCTGCCTTCAAATGAGTATAGTTATATCTATCCCAGGCCATCGCGCCACCCCAAACGGCAGCCTCTTTAAGCTCACTCGTAGTTTTCACAGATAGGTCACACAAAATTCCGCCAATACCCTTATATTTATTTTTATATTCATCAATAACTTCGTCTTTTACAATCATAGTTGCATCAAAATCTGATTCATCGGTAATCATACCCTTGCCGCATGAACCAGTTGAAAAAAGACCGATAATATTTTGATCAGCCGCTGCTTCTTCTGTAATTTTTTTTCGCAAATTTTCTACCTCTTTTTTCATATGCATGAATTTATTATTGCTTTAATAACTGTAAAACTATTTTAATCATTCTTTCTTTATTTTTAGGGTCACTCTCAGCAATAAATAAGGTTAAAGCCGTTAAAGCTGGCGGAGTAATTTTTGAACGCTCCAGTAAGCCCGCCTTCTTCAAAAACCAAACAAAAGCAAACGCACCGCTTCTCTTATTTCCATCAATAAAGGGATGATTTTTTACCATGAAATATAATAAATGTGCTGCTTTTTCTTCTACAGTTGAATATAGCGCCTGTCCACCGAACGACTGCATCACATTGCCGACTATTCCCGCTACAGTATCTTTTCTAACTTCTGTACCGAAAATATCCGTGGCCTCACCTTTTTTAACTAATTCTTTTTTAAATTCACCTAAAAATTTATTGAGTTGCTCGGCGGTTAAAATAACTTGTTTTTTAGTTTTTCCGTTAGCCACCAAATTATCCTTATCGTAAGCATCGAGCGATAGCCAGGTATCAGCAAAGGCCGTTACAAGCTCTAGAATACTAGCACTATCAATATTTGAGTCGCCTGGAATAAGTTTCTTAATATCGTTTATTGCCTCTAAAAATTGATTATAATTATTTTTAATTTTTAATTTATTAATAATGAATCCTTTGGTGATATACTCACGAAGTGTTTTAGTTGCCCATTTGCGAAATACCGCTGCTCTTGAAGAATTTACTCTATACCCAACAGCTAAAATAACGTCTAAATTATACATATTAACATTATAAACTTTGCCATCAGTTGCAGTTTGTGCAATTTTTGCACATACTGAATTTTCATCCAATTCTCCTGTTTTTATAATATTATTAATATGTTTAGTTATAACCGACCTTTCAATATCAAAAATTTCAGCAATTTGAGCCTGAGTAGCCCAAACTGTCTCCATTTTAGAGTCAGCTCTTAACTCAATAGCCCCATTTTTTGCTTGATAAACGGCGATACTATTGTTTTTTATTATTTGTTCTTTTTTCATAATCATATTATATCATCTTTAACAAAAGTTTCTAGCAATCTCCTGCCTGTTGTTAAAGAGATGTCATCCAAAGAAAATTTTTCTAGCGGAACAAGACCCCTCCCAGAATATTCCATAGTTCTATATAAATATCCCAAAAATGAACCAGCATATCGAAAACGACGAATGCAGGCTTTAATAGTTTCAACTATTAATTCATCGTATCCCTTCCAACTGACCAAGCTTCGATCATATTCTAGCCATTGATTGATCAAATAACTACATAGCACAATAGCCTTGTCTTCTGCGAGAATATTCCCTTTTTGGGACAATCTAATTAGTTTTATACTTATTATGTCACAAACACACTTATCTTCTTTATCCTGTTGAGCTAAAAATGTATAAAGTTTATCTTTGTATTTTTCTAAAATTATGTCTAACTCAAGTTGGTCTCTGTAGGGCTCGTTAATGGCTCTTTTTGTCCCCTTCATCCATATTTTCTGATTACATCTTTCCAATCTAGAAACTACCAAATCCCAATCCGGCTCGCCAAACTCTGTTTTTATATTATCTACTATAAATTGATACGAGATTTTACAACGATACTTTATCCATTGGCTATTAAATGTTTCCAGCTTTTTCTTATTTATTGATCTATTTATATTACAAATAGCCTTCTCTAAATTCATGATTTAATAATTTAATTAATCACAAATTAATTTTATATTAGAAGTCCCATTTTTAAAACAGGGGGATGGATTCGAACTTTTTTAAGCCAACAAAATTAAGGTGTTTGCTAAAATATTAAGAATATGGCGTTATTTTCAGATTGCCTTGGAACGCAAAATATAGACTGATATTAAAATAAAACAGACAGTAATGTCTGTTTTATTTTTTCTCTGCTCGCTTGGAGAGATAGCTTCCGAACTTTACTAGCTAATTATGGTAAAAATATTGATACCAATTTGCTTAAAAAGGATTTTAAATAAAAAAGACCCTAAAGATTCCAAGCTTTAGGGTCAATTTTAATTTTTTATAATTTATTGTTGATTACTTGGTTGCCCAGCTTGTTGTTCGGCAGGTTGATCAACTGGAGCAGCTTCATCTGGAATCATTATTTGTTCTGTTTGAACCCCGGCAGTGCTAGTAGCTGCGCTGCTTACTTGCAAAGAAGAACAACTCTTTAAATCAGTTTTATATGTTTCAAAAGCGTCTTTCTTGGCTGTCTCCATAGTTTTATTAATATCGTTTATTCCTTTCTGGAAGGCATCAACGCAAAGTTTATTAGCATCGGCCTGAGTTTTGGCTGTAGTTTGGTCTAAGGCTAATTTTTGGCAAGTTCCTCTTGTATCGATTGTCGTAGAAATACTTTGTGCATGATTTGTTTGATTAGTCTTTAAAGATATGTCTTTTTTATCGATCGCATCTTTAACACATTGAGCGGCCGCAGATGTTACGTAAACTGGCCTTGGTTGATTGCCATTTTGTTTTTGGTTATTATTATTTTTTCTCACTCCCCAAAGTGCTGTGCCAACCTTTTTAATTTTATCAAATAGCGAAATTTCGGCTGGGCTAGAAATTTTCTCTAAAGTGGAATTAGTACTTGAAGCAACACTTGATTGACTGTCATTCTGCTGACCTGGTTTTTGATTATTCTGTTGTTTTTTAATACCAAATAGAGATGCCCCTATTTTTTGTATTTTCTCGAATAAATTAATCTGATTTGGGTGAGGAATTTTTTCTAGAGATGATGTTGCTCCGACATTTGATTTTGGTTGATTATTTTGTGGTTTATTCTGTCGATTAACTCCCTGACCATTTTGCTGATTTTGTCCTTGATTTTGTCCTTGATTTTGTCCTTGATTTTGTCCTTGATTTTGTCCTTGATTTTGTCCTTGATTTTGTCCTTGATTTTGTCCTTGA
>CAIVBF010000169.1 GCA_903904095.1 uncultured bacterium
ACAAGGAATTTCGCTACCTTTGGACCGTCAGAGTTACAGCCGTCGTTTACTAGGGTTTAATTTAAGCGCCTCAGCACTCTCATTTAACTTTCTAGCACCGGACAAACGTCGGTCTCTATACATCTTCATTAGAATTAGCCGAGACCTGTGATTTCGATAGGTATAACAACTTCCCCCCGATTTAAACCGTACGTGAAAATTTCTTTTCATACGGCTTTAACTAAAAAAGAATAAAATATAAAAAATTATTTAATATTTTTCTAAAATTAGGAGGAATATTAGCAATAATGATTATTATAGGTTTTATCTGGCTTTCACGCGGCCTACCAAATCCAAATCAATTAATTAATCGTGAAGTAGCGCAAAGTACTAAAATTTACGACCGAAGTGGCGAGAATGTCTTATATGAAATATCCGGGAATCAAAAAAGAACATTAGTTGCCCTTAAAGATATTCCTAATAATGTTAAAAATGCCACCATTGCTATTGAAGATAAAAATTTTTATAAGCATGGCGGCTTTAGTCTTTGGGCGATGTTTAGAACGGCCATAACCAATGTTATCTTTAATAGAAGTGCTGGCGGATCAACTCTAACTCAGCAATTTATTAAAAATGCTGTTTTAACTCCAGAAAAAAGTATTACTAGAAAAATAAAAGAATTAATTTTATCCCAGCAATTAGAAAATCGTTTTTCTAAAGATGAAATTTTACAGATGTATCTTAATGAAATTCCTTACGGTTCTAATACTTATGGCGTAGAGGCGGCCAGTCAAAAATACTTTGGCAAATCTGTTAAAGACTTAACACTATCAGAAGCAGCTATTTTAGCCGCCCTAACTCAGGCCCCCAGCCGTTATTCGCCGTATGGACCAAATAAGGATTTGTTATTAGGCCGCAAAGACTATGTTTTAACTCTAATGGCCGAACAAGGTTATATTTCTGCCGAGGAGCGCGATGCCGCAAAAAAGATTGAGGTAAAATTTAAAGATCCGGACAACAACATTACCTCTCCGCACTTTATCATGTACGTAAAAGATATTTTAGCGGAACGTTATGGCGAAAAAATGATTGAACAGGGCGGTTTAAAAATTTACACCACGCTTGATTTAGTGAAACAAAAAGCCGCCGAAGAAGTAATTAAGGAACAAACAAAAGATTATCCAACAAAATACGGAGCTAATAATGCCGCGCTTGTTTCTATCGATCCAAAAACTGGACAAATTTTAGCCATGGTTGGATCTCGCGATTATTTTGACGACACAATAGACGGGCAAGTTAATGTGGCCACGAGACCAAGACAACCTGGTTCCTCCATGAAACCGATTGTCTATGCCGCTCTATTTGAAAAAGGTTATACTCCAGCAACAATCCTTTACGATGTTGTCACTAATTTTTCAACCGACCCGGCAAACCCATACACTCCCCATAACTATGACTTAAAGGAACGTGGTCCAGTGTCTATTAGACAGGCCTTGGCCGGATCATTAAATATACCGGCCGTCAAAGCTATTTATTTAGCGGGGATAAACAATGTTTTAGATTTAGCTGATAGTCTAGGATATACTAGTCTTTCCCAGCGCAACCGCTTCGGCTTATCTCTTGTTCTTGGCGGAGCAGAAGTCCAGTTATTAGAACATGTTAATGCCTTTAGTGCCTTCGCTCGTGACGGCCAACTAAGCTCTATCTCCAGTATATTAAAAGTTGAGGATAAGAACGGAAAAATTCTTGAGGAATATCATCCTTCCGAAAAAAAGGTTTTAGATTCACAAATTACCAGATTAATAAATAGTATCTTATCTGATAATAATGCTAGAACTTACATTTTTGGAGCAAAAAATTATTTAACATTAAGCGACCGACCGGTCGCTGCCAAAACTGGGACAACAAATGATTATCATGACGCCTGGACAATAGGATATACCCCCTCTCTAGTGACCGGAGTTTGGGTTGGTAATAGCGATAATAAGGCAATGAAATCAAAAGCCGATGGTAGTGTTGTTGCGGCTCCAATCTGGCATAACTATATGGCCAGGGTTTTAACCGGGACCCCTGTAGAAACATTTAAAGAGCCCGATGACTACAAAAAGGGTAAAGCCATTATTGATGGTATAATCCCTAGTCAAGCAGTTTTAATAGATAAAAACACCGGCCTACTGGCAACAAGCACAAGTTCCCCCGATTCTATTGAGGAAAAAAATATTAATATTTACCATGACATCCTTTATTATGTTGATAAAGATAATCCATTAGGACCAATTCCAACAAACCCCGAGAATGATCCTCAATTTTCCGCCTGGGAATTAGCTGTCCAGGGTTGGGCAGCAAAAAATGCCTCGTCTTCGCTTAATCTTATTAATTATCAAGAACTTGGCAAGGCTGAAAATCTGCCAAGCGTAAAAATATTAAGCCCAAAAAACAATGACGAAATTAATGACAAATTGTTAAATATAAATATAGACTCTTCAGCTAAAAGAGGAATCGGCCGAGTTGAATACTACCTTAACAATAATTTATGGGAAACGCAGTGGGGTGATTTGAAAAGTTTAGAAAAAGAAATTTCTAATATTAATAATGGTTTAAATTATTTAAAAGTTAGGGTTTGTGACGACGTAGAAAACTGTAGCGAAGACACAATTTCTTTTAATTTAAATTTACCGGATAATATAGGTTCTGGAGAAAAGAATTCTTTAAGTATAAATCTAGCAAACAATAAAACAACCCTAAAAACAAGCGACTTCCCCCTATCAATAAACCTAGAGATTTTAAATATAAATAATATTGCTAAACTGGGAATTTTTTTAAGAGCTGAAGACGGCACCATAATTAAAAAATCACAGGATCTAAAATCATTTACCGGTTCAATGTTAATAAGTTCTTGGGACAAGGCCCCGGTTAAAGGAACTTATTACCTCTACGCCGAAATGGCACAATGGAGCGGAGAAACAATTAGAAGCAGTGAAATTAAACTAACAATTCAATAAAACAAAAAAGTCCGATAAAACCGGACTTTTTTAAAAATAATTTAACTTATTTTATTGTTTAATCGGCATAACTATATATAAATAATTTGGATCTTTTTCTGACTTAATTAAACAAGGGGTATTACTATTAACAACATCTATTTTTACCCTATCACCGTCTATATTATTTAAACCATCAAGTAAATATCGATAATTAATAGTAATTTCGTTATTAATACCGACAACCTCAGCCTCAAGCTCAACCTTGCTTTCCCCACTTTGTCCCGAAAAAGCAGAAATTAATATTTTCCCCTTAGAGAAAAATAAAGCAATGTCATTAATCCCTGTTTTAGAAAATAGGGATGTTGCCTTCACAGCCCTAATTAGCTCTGATTTTTCAACGAAGATTTCTGTTTGATGAGTTACTGGTATAATCTGTTTATAGTCCGGATAGTGGCCATTTATGACTCTAGAAATCATATCAACCGAGTCAACGCTGAATAAAATTTGATTATCCGATAAATATATTTTTATAATTTCCTCAGATTCGCCGTTATTTTTTAGCTGGCCATCAAAATTATTAAGAACTCTTAAAAATTCCTGAATAGTTTTTGAAGGAACAATAACGCGAAATTCCTCTTCTTTTAACTTATTCTTTATTTCTACCAATCTTTCCGCTAAGCGATAACTATCTGTCGCGGCCAGACTAAGCTTATTACCATTAAAAGAAAATAAAACACCACTCAACTCTAG
>CAIVBF010000170.1 GCA_903904095.1 uncultured bacterium
TACTTTAATAAATCAAGCTTAATCTCATTAGCTTTATCGTAACCTCTCAAATAATCTAATAAATAAAAATTTTTCATATCTTATTTTTTCCAGCCAATACCAAAATAATACTGAGAATTTTTATCTTTAATTGCACTATTGTCTTCTATAATTTTTACAATTTCATCAACATGTCCGAATTTTTTTTGCTTATTTAGTTCATCAACAATCATTTTTACCGCCTCTAAATCTTCTGGGTAATCAACGGTAAAACGATATTTTGAATAGTCAGAATGGTGACCAAGTTGGACTGACGAAAAGCCATTATTATCTTTCCAGAAATAAAAAGTAACATGCTCCCTGAAAAAAGAATCATCACATTCATTTTGAGCTCTTTCCAGAGCCGCCATACTGAAAACCTCCACATCGCTTCCATCAGGAAATTTACTAGTCTCTGGCGGGACAGTGTTAGCGGCAAAATCAACTTTATTTTTCAGAAACAAATCAACTACTTTATCAATAATTTCTGGGTCTATCAAAGGACAATCTGCGGTCAGTCTCACGATTATATCAGCTCGGTCTTCTTTTGCGCACTCATAATAACGACTAAGCACATCATTTTCTGAGCCAACAAAAACAGGGATGCCGTTATCCCGACAATAATCCACTAACTCAGTGTCCCTACTTCCGCTAGTGGTCGCAACAATAACCTTGTCTACTAATTTAGCCTGTCTAGCTCTTTCTACTTGAAATTTCAACAAAGTGACTCCATTTAATTCCTTTAGAACTTTATTTGGTAATCTCGTAGAGCCTAATCTGGCTTGAATTATTAAAATAATCATAAAAAATAAAAAATATTTATAAAGGATTAAGTCAATCTTTTAAAACTGTCTTCTCTTATAGAGGTTTCCAGGCAATCTTTGATGTTGTCATTTTTAATTGCCTTGCTCATAAACTCAAATACCTCATCTACATTTCTTAAATATTCCTTGATTATCTCCGGTTTATGGGCGAATGAAACATAAACGCTACCGGCCGCAAGATAACCCCTTTTTAACATTTCCTGGGTGAATAAAGTAGACAAAGCTTGATTTTTCTCCCCATATTCAAGTTTAAAAGTTATTAATGGTTTGAAATCTGTCACATGCAATTTAAGATTATGTTTAGCCGCTAAATCACGCCAGCCGCCGCCAATCATGTCTCCAATTTTTATTAAATGTTCATACACATTTTCTTTTTCCAATTTTTCAATTGTCTTCAGAGCGGCAACAAACCCCAACCTCTCTGTCCAAAAAGTACTACTAATAAAGGTTTCATTAGCCTCGTCCATGACTTCTTTTGTCCCAACTATCGCCGAAATAGCATAGCCATTGCCCATGGCCTTACCATAAACTACTATATCGGGAATATAATCAAGTAATTTATAAATACCGCCATTAGTCATTCTCCAGCCAGAAGTAATCTCATCAACAACTAGAACAATATTTTTCTCCTTAGCAATATTTTTTATGCCAATCAAGAATTCTTTGGTTGGAAAATCATAACGAGCTCCTTCTATAACAATTGCTCCTATGTCATGTGCTGAAACAATTTTTTTCAATTCATCTAAATTATTATACTGGAAAGGAAAAACTGTTTCAGCTAAACCAGTCGGAACGCCTTTCGGTTTTAATCCGGGCAATAAATGATCGGAGAGATTATTTTCTCCGCTTATATTTGCCGCTAAATACCAATCACTCCAACCGTGATATCCACTAAAAGCAACCTTAGAACGACCACTGCTAGCCCTAGCTATTCTAACGGCAATTGCCATGGCCTCCCCGCCTGTCCTGGCAAATTTAACACCCCCGGCGAATGGATTCAATTCTAATAACTTCTCAGCCAAATAACATTCCTCCGGCGCATTGAGCGTTGCGTTAACACCGCAATCTATCGCTTCTTTTACGGCGTCGTCAACGTCATCGTCAGAGTAACCTAAAATTGCTGAACCAATCCCCATTTGCGCCATATCTATATATTTATTTCCGTCCAAATCCCAGATTTCTACACCCTTAGCTCTTGAATAATAAGTGGGCCAAATATCTGGGGCATAGCGCTCTGGTCTTTTAGAAAGAAGACCATTTCCTCCCGGCATTACTTTTTTTGCTCTTTGCCACAATTTTAAACCTGAATTCATATTTTTAAATTTAATTATAACCATTTATGATACCAAATTTCAGTCGCTTTAGTTAAAAAACCAAGCCTCTGGTATAGTCTCTGGGCAGAAAAGTTTCTCCCCTGAGTAACTACATAAACTTTTTTGACGGATTTATTTATTAATTCATTGAACACTAAATTTAACATAATCTGCGCAAGACCGCGATTTCTATAATTCTTAGACAAACCAACTAAACCTATATTAGCAACGTCCGATAAGGCATATTTAATTGTGCAAAAACCAATTGGGGCATTGCTCCTTTGTTCAAACAGACAATAGCACTCATCATCAAACGTCCCCAAGACTCCTTTTTCGACCCAATTTTGATAAAAAATAGAAGCCTTTTCCTTATCAAAATTCTTATCAAAATAATATCTACTATCAAGATAAATGTCTTTAGTTATTTTTAATAAATCTTTTATATCACCTTTGTCAGCTAAAGCAAATCTAAATTCCTCCGGCAAAAGAATATTCTGTTTTTCTTGTAACTTTTTTTCAAAAGACAGTCTTATGTCAGCAAAAATAAAATTATTTATAGCGGTAATATTAACACTCCTGTTGTCGTGACAATTACATAAATACTCAACAA